>JBGVKA010000256.1:0-5331 GCA_045129715.1 Eubacteriales bacterium
TAACCTAAAGGTTATGGGTTCGAGACCTGACGAGTCGCATACTCGTTGATTGTCGGGCATAAAGCCCTTCGCCAACTCGTTGCTTTGTCGCCTTCCGTCAACGAAAACGCTCCTCGACCGTTTTCGTCTCGTCACCCGTAATCCGCTCCAAAAAAAGATCCAAGTCAAACGACTTGGATTTTTTCTTTTTTTGGGCGGTTAGGGGCATCGAACACCGCCAATAACCTAAAGGTTATGGGTTCGAGACCTGACGAGTCGCATACTCGTTGATTGTCGGGCATAAAGCCCTTCGCCAACTCGTTGCTTTGTCGCCTTCCGTCGACGAAAACGCTCCTCGACCGTTTTCGTCTCGTCACCCGTAATCCGCTCCAAAAAAGATCCAGTCAAACGACTTGGATTTTTTCTTTTTTTGGGCGGTTAGGGGCATCGAATCCCGCCAATAACCTAAAGGTTATGGGTTCGAGGTCCGTCTGTTCGTGTGTCGAAATTTCTCGTCTGCGCCTGCTCGACTCGAATTTCTCGCACTCTCGAGACTTCGCTTTGAAAAAACGATTATTAATCGTTTTTTCTTTGCTCACCTGACGAGTCGCATGGTTTGCTATTCGTCGGTCGGACACGACGAATGACGCAATATACCGCAAGCGGTATGCGTGATGGATTGTCGGGCGTAAAGCCCTTCGCCAACTCCCTGCTTTGTCGCCTTCCGTCGACGAAAACGCTCCTTGACCGTTTTCGTCTCGTCACCCGTAATCCGCTCCAAAAAAGATCCAAGTCAAAGGCGACGTACTCTTAAGGACAGTTTTTAAAAATCAATGGAATATGTTACCTACCGACAGAAGAACGGATGATGTTTTACACTTTCTGTCCTCTCCGCTTACTTGTCGGAATGTAGATAAAGCCCCCGCAAACAATGGCGGGGGCTCATTTTATTTATTGTTGTTGTATTTTGTTATAGCATCTAAGTATTCTTCGGTTGTCGCCTCCGAAGCCTTGTTGGTTGTCTTACTCACCTTGACCAAAACATCATAGTCGTTATCCCTGTTATAGCCACCAAATCCATTTTGCGCAGAATAATCTATGGTTATTGAATAATAGTGATAATCGCCATGCTCAAAATCTACATAAATTTTAGAACTGTGTATTTGTAAAGAATCAGAATTTTTCAATCTACCTTTTAAAACCGATTCTGCATATGATACTGCAATGGTATCAGGATTCGCCGAACTACTGCTACTATCCCCGAGAGAAGCACCGATTCCAACGCTTGTAAACATTACGATCGGTAACAGTAAATATACAACTACTATTATAAGTTTATGTGCTTTAAAGTTAGCAAGTTTATCTTTTATCTTTGTAATTTGTTTTTTTCTAAAAACAAAAATGATTAACAGTATGGCGGTCAATAACATAATAATGCCGCCTACTATGTTGGACACAAAAAGATTGATAACTCCAATAAACATTGTAAAAATAATTGCCACAATATTTATGAAGCGTAAAATTTTCTCGCCGCCATAAGTTTTTTTCTTCACAGGTGCACTTTGCTCGGTTATATTGATATCTGCTAAAGACTTTTCTCCGCAATTAGAGCAAAACAAAGCATTATCGTCGAGTTGGGCTCCACATTTTTTACAGTACATAAAAACATCCTCCAAAAGATAAATATAAAATAAAAAAGAGCGTCAACCGCAGTCAACGCTCCGAAAAACGCAAACTCCGATTGCTGCTACACAAAACCAGATAAACGGGATAATGGTATCCGACATACTAGCTGTTGGAATTTGCGCTTTTACCAAATTCAAAAGTAGTATGCCTAAAAAAGGGTATAATATCCCCTATAAAAATAGAAAGACCATTAGCCCTAAAAGTTTATTCGGTTTTGTGTAGCATTTTAATTATATCACAATTTTCGCGGTTTGTAAATATGATACATAAAATTTATGAAATTACCTTCCGGGAGGTAAAAAAAAGCCTCCCTTTGCACAAGGGAGGCTTTTTTCTTTGCTCACCTGCAAGTGCGCACTTACTACCAGCGTAAGTGGTGGTGCCATAGATATCATCGCGCTTTGGCGTGCGTTTTCTCCGTTTCTATCCAAAGCAACAGAAAGACTCCCTTTTGTGCAAAGGGAGTCTTTTCGCTTATTATTTTAATTGCTTTAATCACTTCTTCGCGTTCATCTGCGCTTTGATCGCAAGCTCGATCGCGTTGTACGTCTGATCCTCAGGCATTGCGGTGTCGGTGCCGTTTCTGGAGTCGTTGATGAGGGCGGAGAAGTAGGGGTAGCCGACCTTACCGCTGACCGATTCTGTGAATACGCCGTCCTCGGTGCAAACGTATACGGAGTTGGTCACCTTTTCCTTGCCGATATCACAGTTCTTGCGAAGCTCGATGTATCCCTTGCTACCGAGGATAACGACCTTGCCGTCACCCCAGGTCTGAATACCCTTGGGAGAGAGCCAGTCGATACGAACGTAGCCGGTGATACCGTTTTCCGCGGTGAGAGTTGCATCACCGAAGTCGTCAAGTCCGGGGTGGTCCTGATTGAAGTAGTTTGCAACGCGTGAGGAGTCTACGGTTGCGTTGTTGCATCCCGAGTATGCGAGGAACTGAAGGAACTGGTGCGAGCCGATATCGATAAGAACTCCGCCGGTGTCCTCGCGGCTCCAGAACCAATCGGGGCGTGAGGGGGGATTGAGGCGGTGAGGCGCAAAGATATCAACGTGGCAAACGTCACCGATAACGCCTCTGTCGATAAGCTGCTTTGCAAAGATAGCTGCCTCGTTGTGCATAAACTCGCTGTAGCTTACGAAAAGCTTCTTGCCGGTCTGCTTTGAGGTGGTCTTTACTGCCTCAAGCTCCTCAAGAGTGAGCATGGGAGCCTTATCAACGAATGCATCCTTGCCTGCCTTCATTGCCTTGATGCTGACGTCGGCTCTCTTGGAGGGGATATCTGCGGAGGCAATAAGCTCGATCTCGGGATCTGCGAGGATCTCGTCGTAGCTTTCCGCTACGGTAACGTTAGGGAATTTCTTGAGGAATGCCTCAACGAGTGCCTTGTCCTCGTCGTATACGTATACGAGAGTTGCTCCTGCTCCGAGCATTCCGTTACACATATTGTTTATATGACCGTGAGCAAGTCCGACCGCCGCGAATTTGTAGGGCACCTCAAGGGGAAGCTTGGGCTGGTGCTTTTGGTAAGAGAAGATTTCTTCGTGTGTCATTGTGGTTACCTCCATTAATTCTTATCGGTTAATTTTTTAAAGTATTCGGTTTCGCTGAGAAGAGTTTCGTTGCTATAGCAATTTTCAAGAGCCTCTGCAAGACCGTCAACGTAGATAAGAGTTCCTTCCTCGCGAAGAAGCGCGGGGTTCACGTCGTGGACGGGATAGGTCTGTATAGCCTCAATGCATCTTGTGTGCGCCGCCGCCGTGTAAGGCGTGCAAACGGGCTTGAAGCCGTCGGTAAGACAACCCTCGATAGCGATCCTCGACTTTCCGCCGTCGGAGCCGCCTGCGAAGGGATCGCCGTAATGTATCTCACTGCCGTCGTTCATATAGGCAACGATATCCTTGGTGGTTTCACTGTACCTTACGACCGCGTTCTCAAAGGTGTAATCAAACATCGGATTGCGGTTGACGTGAGTCGAATGCGCCGCAATGAAGAGGCATTTTGCACCGCCCTCAAGCTCAAAGCTTATCGTGGCGTTGTCGAAATTCTCGATAGCGTTAACTCTGAAAAGATCAGCCTTAACGTTCATAGCCTCTTTGGCGAGGTAACGCTCTCCGCATACGAAGAGCATATTGTGTATGTAGTGGGCGCAGGCGTTAGAGGCAACGCTGTCGTTGATGGGGGTACCGTCCTTTGCCTTGAGCTTTCCTGCCCAACCCGAGCCGCGAGTGAAGTATTCCTTTTTTCTCGGCCAGAAAATTTTGGTCTTAAGGCTTATCGGTGCACCGAGCTTGCCCGAAAGTATATCCTCCTTAAGAGCGAGGATAGCGGGCGCATAGCTCCACTGATAGCCTATCATAACGAATTTTCCAAGCTCCGCCGCGCGCTTTTCTATTATCTCGGCATCGGTAGAAACTCCCGAAAGCGGCTTTTCGCAAAGAACGTTAGAGCCGTTTTCAAGCGCGAAGAGTATCTGTCTTGTGTGTAAGTGTATGGGCGTGGTAATTATTGCGAGGTCGGCACTCTTTTCCTTGTAGAAATCCTCCATACTGCTGTAAAGGGGTATGCCTCTTTCCTTTATATCGGGAAGATATTTTGCACCGTCGGGATAGGGATCTACCGCGCCTACTATTTCAAAGTTGTCTCTTTTGGATTCGAAAAGAGCCTTCCAATAAACGTTGGCGTATCCGCCTATACCTACACAGACCACCTTAACCTTATTCATATTACTCATAACTATCTCCAAATTGTCTTATTTGCAAGCTTTTGTTTACAAAACGCTTATTTTTCGGTCAACGCTCTGTATTTGCCCCAAACCTTTTCGAACCAAAGGTCGCGAGATTTGGGAATGGGTTTTCTGTCAACGCACTCGATCTTGAGCGTGCCGCATTTCTTGACGGTAACTATTTTCTCTCTGCCCTCGGTATTCTCGGGGATGGGAGCTCTCTTCATAAAATCGTCACCCGAAAGCACGAATCCCGAGCCGCGCGAGCCGAAGCTCTTTGCGGTGTAGGAGATGACCTCGGCAACCGCCTCGCTGACTCGAAGAATGTCAAGGTTCTTGAAGAGGTGGGGGATATCGTAAACGCTCATCCACTTGTTGTCCTCGGTGAAGCTCTCGGTGTCACGCTTTATATCGAGAAGTGCCTTTTCCATTTCGGGTATATCGCGAAGGAATGCGAAATACTGGCTCATTCGCGAGGAGTATCTGTCTCTCGTCTTAAGCACGGTCGAGCTCTCGCCCTTCGTTGCTTCAATGAGAGCGTCGGCATCGCTGACCGCCTCGCTTAAGATCTCGTCAAAGCGAGGGGATACGGTGTTCTTGCTCTGATATGCAATATGCTCTGCGGCTCTGAGACTTCCTACCTGGCAGGAGTTGAGCGCGGTGCCGCCCGGACGGAATATACCGAGAGAGCCTGCCGCCTCGCCTGCCGCGTAAAGACCTTCAACGTTCGTCTGCCAATTGGAGTCGATACGGATACCGCCGTTGTTGTGCTGAGCGCAAACGGCAACCTTGAGCGGATCCTTCGTGATATCTATGCCGTGATCCATATAGAGCGAGATCGCGCCGGGGTTCATCTTCTTGAGTCTCTCAATGGGAAGGGGGATGAGCGCATCGGAGTTCTTGAGGTATGTGTAGCTTACCTCGTCAAGCCCGTCAA
>JBGVKA010000257.1:0-8528 GCA_045129715.1 Eubacteriales bacterium
GGTCTCGTTGTACGCATTTTTGATGAGCTCGTTATAAGCCTCGTCACTGTAGCCTGCGATATTGCCGTAGGTGGTGCCGAGTGCGGGAAGGCTTACGCCACTTCCGCTATATCTGTCAGCAAATGCGGAGAGCGCAACGAAGGGATCGCTTGAATACATCTGCCAATCTATACCGATAACGTCAAATCCGCGGTCCTCACCGTAGAAGTCCTCGCGAGCAGCCTTATTTACGATAACCTGAAGCTCGGAATCAACGATCTTGGTTTCGGTAGCACCGTCACCGACCACGGATTCCTTTTCGCCAACTGCGTTAACGTTAACGGTGAATCCAAGTCCCTCCCAAGCAGCCTTTACAACGTTTGCAATAGCTACGGACTCCTCGTCGTTACCAACGGTGAGAGTGAACTCCTTATCGATTCCGGTAAGATCAACGCTTGCAAGAAGGTCAAGAGCCTCCTGCTTCTTGGCGGATGCGGAGATCAATGCACTCTTATCCTTGTTAAAGGACTTTCCGGTATCAAGGTTAAGAGCGGAGTCGGGAATGAAGCCGGTTGCCGCATTTCCGAAAACGATAGCCTTGATTATTTCATTACGGTCAATTGCGATCGAAAGAGCCTTTCTTACCTCGGGGATCTTGAACAAAGGTCTATCGGTGTTGAAAACGTAGGTATAGGTGGAAAGATCGTCTGTAACCTCAGCCTCGCCCTTGTACTTTGCTCTGTCTGCAAGAGGAGCGTCGGTCATATAGAACACTACGTCCTTCTCTATATCGGCATATGTAGCAGATCCGGTTCCGATAAGCTTACCGGGATTAACGATCTTATTGGGGTTCTTAACCTCAAGAGACTGATGATATCCCTCGTTACGGGCAAGAGTGAAGGACTTATCGCTTGCAATTCTGGAGATCATGAAGGGGCCGTTAGTTACGGCGGTATTTACAAGCTTGGACCAATAGCCCTCGGTAAGATTGGTAGCTATATCCTGACGGATGGGCGAGCTTGCTACGGTTGAAAGGTTCTTAAGAAGCTGCTCGTAGTTAGCACCGTTACGGTATTTGATGGTGATCTCGTAGGTAGAGGATGCAACCGCACCGAACTCGAATGCGGAAAGCTCACCGTTCTTTATTTTAACTGCATTTTCTATATCGTAAAGAAGAGCAGCTGCGGGATTAGCGTCGTTGGGATCAAGAAGAACGTTTCTCCAAGAATATACGTAATCGTCAGCCTTAACTCTTACACCGTCGGACCAATACGTTTCCTTAAGCGTGATAACGATAGTGTTGGTAGCCTCGTCGACCTCGTACGAATCAGCGGCTCCGTCACACTTAAGCTTTCCCTTTTCGTTAACTCTGAAAAGAGGATCGTAAAGCAAGCTCATAACGAGCTCGGCATTACTGTCTACGTAGTAATCCGTAGGATCAAAGTCGTAAATCTTTTCTCCAAGGTAAACCTTTATCTGAGCACCGCCGTCCTCATTTTTGCCACAGGACACCAAAAGAAGCGCAGTTCCCAAAATGAAAGTCAACGCAAGAAGCAAACTTGTAATTCTCTTCATAATTCCCTCCGAAATTAAATTACTTTACCAATACATTTTACCACAAAATATATTGTTTTTCAATATTTAATTTACTTTATAAGGATTTTTGGCTAAATGCACAATATAACCAACCGAGCGTTGTATATTTTTAACACAAACGCATATTTATTTCAAAAGGAGGCAAAAATATACGGAGAGAATACGAGTCGTGGGAGGATCATATGAACGAGCGTTACGGCAATTTTTCACAAAAAGAGACGGATTACGGAACCGACCTTGCCTGCGAAAGACGGCGCGCAGACCTTGGCACAAAGGGAATAATCTACAGACGGGAGAATGCGGGGAGATTCATTTGGGAGCGAATAGAGATCACCTCTCGCGAGGGTGAGCTTGAGATCGGAAGGCCTAAGGGAAACTACGATACTCTGTCTGTAGACGGGATGGATCTTTTTGACGAAGGGGACGTGGACGATGCGGCAAACGAAATAGCCAAGGAGCTTTGCGCGATCGTCGAGAGGACTGTCACCGCTCCGAGCCGAATACTCGTCGTCGGACTTGGAAACGCAGAGCTCACTCCCGATTCGATAGGTCCGCGCACGGCGGGTGCGGTCAACGCCACTATGCATCTTGCGGAACACGATCAAAGACTATTCAAGGCTCTCGAATGCCTTGAAATAGCAATAGTCACTCCGGGAGTTATGGCAAAAAGCGGACTTGAGGCAACAGATGCGGTATCCTCAATATGCGACAGAATAGAGCCCGACGTCGTTATCGCGATCGATTCCATAGCCTCGCGCTCTCCCGAAAGACTCGGAAGGAGCATACAAATATCCAATACCGGCATTTTCCCCGGAAGCGGAATAGGAAACAAAAGGCGTCCGCTCTCCGAAAAAACGCTCGGAGTTCCCGTTATCGCGATAGGTGTTCCAACGGTCATAAGCGCAAGAGCGTTCCGCTCCGACGAGGCGGACAAAAATGACGGTTACGGTGAGCTTTTCGTTTCTCCAAGGGATATAGATACCATCGCTTCGGTTTCTGCAAGGATCATATCCCAAGGGATAAATCAAGCGTTCGGAGCGTTTTAAATCAAAAAGAGCCATTGTGGTCATCAACAGACTGCAACGGCTCTTTTTGTTGTTTTTTCTAACAATAGTTTACATTAATTGATGTTTTTTAACGATCAGGCTTGAAAGCGTTCGCTTCGGAACGATATTAACGTCGTTCTCGTCCTTGTAGTATTTCAGCGTTCCGTCTTCGTCCGCATCAATGATACGAGCCTCCTCAATAGGATAGCCGAGGGCAATCACAAGGATGGGATAAAGAGGCTTATCACCGTCTCGTCCCATAAAGTATTCCTTCTTGAAATTGCGTATCATACAGGAGCCTATACCGCGCTCTCTTGCTGCAAGCACCATCGCCTCGGCAGAGATGCCGGAGTCTATGAGAAGATTTGGATCGGGGCTCTCTTCATGGGAGGTTATAACGATATACGCCGTCGGCGCAACGTCGCGCGTTGGCTTTTTCTCAGGCGGAAGAAGACCTCCGAGAGAGATTTCCGAAAACGCCCCGACAGACTCCTCACCGTTCACGGTCACATAGCGCAGGCGTTGAAGGTTGCCTGCGGAGGCAACTCGTCTTGCGCACTCCAAAAGATACGTCAAGTCACTATCCGTGATGCTTTTTGACGTATCAAAACGCCTTACGGTACGGGCTTTATCCACCAGCTCAAGCAACATGACCGCACCTCTTAATAAACGAAATCAAACTCGAAATCGTATATGCTTACGGTATCTCCCTCTTCTACGCCCGCCTCACGAAGCTTTTGTATAACTCCGTTCTTGATAAGGACTCTCTGGAAGAAATTAAGAGATTCGTAATCCGAGAAATTGATATTTCCCATAAAGTTGAAGAGCCACTCGCCCTCAACGACGTATTTCTCGTTTTCTCTGCGCACGATAGTTGCTCTGACGTCCGCCTCGGTGACCTTAACGTCATCCTCTGCGGTATATTCGGGCTCGTACACGGTAAGCGGAGGCAGATCGCGAAGAGCGTCTGCTGCTGCACTTACAAGCTCGTCAAGTCCCTCTCCCGTAACAGCGGATACGGGAACCACGCGTCTTCCGAGACTCTCGCAGAATTCGAAGAAGTCCTTTACGTACTCCTCATCCTCCATAAGCACGGAATCCGTTTTGTTTGCAATGATGATCTGCGGACGGGTTGCAAGCTCGGGGGAATATTTCATCAATTCCTCGTCTATTTTCTTAACGTCGTCTATGGGATCTCTGCCGTCGGCACACGAAATATCCACAACGTGAAGAAGCAAGCGGCATCTGTCAACGTGTCTCAAGAACGCGTGACCGAGTCCGAGTCCCTCCGATGCACCCTCGATAAGTCCGGGGATATCTGCGGCAAGGAAGCCCTTACCTCCCTTTACCTCAACTACTCCGAGGTTAGGGGAAAGAGTTGTAAAGTGGTAATTTGCTATTTTCGGCTTAGCCGCGCTTATTCTCGAGAGTATCGAGGACTTTCCTACGTTGGGGAAGCCTATGAGTCCTACCTCTGCAAGCATCTTGAGCTCGAGAAGGACCTCCCTCTCCTCGCCCTTGGTGCCGCTCTTAGCAAAGCGCGGTATCTGTCTTGTGGGAGTTGCAAAATGTCTGTTACCCCATCCGCCTCTGCCACCCTTACAAACGACGAACTCGTCTGCGGATGCCATATCAAATATTATCTTTCCCGTCGAGGGATCCTTTATCAACGTTCCGGGGGGCACGGGGATCACGGTGTCGTTTCCGCTCTTACCGTGTCTTTTTCCGCCGTTACCGTTTTCGCCGTTTTCTGCAACGAACTTTCTCTTGTAGCGGAATGCAAGGAGCGTATTCGCACCCGGATCCACCTTGAATATTATATTTCCGCCTCTGCCGCCGTCTCCTCCGTCGGGACCGCCTGCATTAACGTATTTTTCTCTATGGAAGGCAACGGCACCGTTTCCGCCGTCTCCTGCCTTGAGATACACCTTTATGTTATCTATAAACATATCTTTTCTCCTTTCGCGTCACAAGGGCGCGGGCGGTTAACCCTCTTTATCACCCTTTTGTCTTATAACTATCCTTATGGGAGTACCCTCGAAGCCGAAGGTGTCTCTGAGGCAGTTTTCTATATAGCGTCTGTACGAGAAATGGAAGAGCTCCTCGCTATTACAGAATATAACGAACGTGGGAGGACATACAGACGTCTGAGTCATATAGTATATCTTAAGACGCTTTCCTCTGTCCGAGGGAGGCTGAACGCGCGTCATTGCATCGTTAAGAACGTCGTTAAGCATACCCGTGCTGACTCTGTGACAGGACGAATTATAAACGTCGTTTATCATCGAGTATATGTTCATTACTCTCTGACCCGTCAAGGCGGACACGAACACGATGGGAGCGTAAGGCATATACGCAAGAGCCGTTCTTATCTTTGTGGTGACCTCCTTGGTGGTGCTGTTATCCTTTTCAACTGCATCCCATTTGTTTACCACTATGATACAAGCCTTGCCTGCCTCGTGAGCTATTCCCGCGATCTTTTCGTCCTGCTCGGTTATTCCGTCCTTACCGTCTATCATAAGAAGGCAGACGTCCGCTCTCTCAACCGCCATATTGGCTCTGAGAACGCTGAACTTCTCTATTCTGTCCTCTACCTTAGCCTTACGTCTGATACCTGCGGTATCAATGAAATTGTATTTTCCGTATACGTTCTCAACGAGAGTGTCAACGGCATCACGAGTCGTGCCCGCGATGTCCGAAACTATCATTCTCTCCTCGCCGCACATACGGTTGATGATCGAGGATTTGCCTGCGTTGGGCTTTCCTATGACCGCAACGTTGATCACGGAATCGTCCTCAGGCTCACCGTCACCGAAATCGCACTCCTCGATTATCGCATCGAGAAGGTCGCCCGAGCCGGTACCGTGCAGGGACGATATCGCGATAGGCTCCTTCTCAAAGCCGAGCTCGTAGAACTCGTAAAACTCGAAGGGAACCTCTCCTACCTTATCCACCTTGTTTACGCAAAGAACGATAGGCTTGCCCGATTTTTTAAGCATTACGGCAATATCCTTATCGTCTGCAAGAAGACCTGCCTTGACGTCACAAAGGAAGATGATAACGTCAGCGGTAGCAACTGCCATCTCCGCCTGCATTCTCATCTGCTTAAGTATGGTATCCTCGCTCTTGGGCTCGATACCTCCCGTATCTATCAATATGAATTTTTTGCTGTTCCACTCAGCCTCCGCATAAATTCGGTCACGCGTTACTCCGGGGGTATCCTCCACTATGGAGCGGCGTTCACCGATTATCTTATTAAAAAGCGTACTCTTGCCGACGTTAGGTCTGCCGACTATCGCTACTATTGGTTTTGCCATTCTTCAACTTCCTTTCTCTTCTCTACTCTGCTCCGATAACGCTTCTTACGAACTCGTAACCGTCCGCCTCAAGCGGCGTTACCCTCACACCGAGCTTCTCTGAAAGCTCGTCAAGCGTCATACCGCAAAGGAATACGTCCTCATCAGCCTTAAGAGCGTTTTCCGGAATAAAGAGCTCGTCTCCGAGATCCTGCCCTACAAGCTGCTCGTACATATCGCGCCCCGTTAAAAGTCCCGTAACGGTAATGCTTTCGCCGTAAAAATTATTGATTATCTCGTAAACGCTGATCTCAAGATTTTTTATGAAGCCCGAAAGCATATCGCAGGATCTTTTAATAAACGGATAAGATGCCTTTGCCGTAACAACGGACACCCGTCTTTTTTCGGTGAGCGAGTCGCTCATATCCGAGATATCCTCCCACGCCATGCCGAAATCCTCAAGGAACGAGCGAAGCATTCCAACTCCGTTCTCTATCTGCGGATAGCCCTCGTAATATTTCTCCTCGGGAATCGGTCTTTTAGCCTTGAGATACAGCTCGTCTGCGGCAAAGAACATTCTTGAGCCATGTTTTTCAAGCATTTTCTCGCCTACCGCATCGATCTGATCTATAACGCGGCACGCCTCCTCTTCGGTAAAATCGGTAAGAGGATAAAGCTTATCTCTATACTTCGTAAGTCCTGCGGGAACGATCGCAACGCTCGACATTTCGGGGAAATACTCCGAAAGATCGTTCATAGAACGGAGAAGCTCGTCTCCGTCGTTAACTCCCCTGCAAAGAACTATCTGACCGCACATAGAAAGTCCTGCGCGCTTAAAGTCGTCGAGATACTTAAGCACCTCGCCCGAACGCTTGTTCTTCATCATTTTCACGCGAAGCTCCGGATTGGTCGTATGCACGGAAACGTTTATAGGAGAAAAACGCATCTTCACGATCCTTTCAACGTCCTTGTCCGTCATATTCGTGAGCGTTATATAGTTTCCGTGTATAAACGAAAGGCGAGAGTCGTCATCCTTAAAATAGAGCGATTCTCTGAGCCCCTCGGGGTTCTGATCTATGAAGCAGAAGATACATCCGTTTTTGCACGAATGCTTCTTATCCATAAGCGGTGTTTCAAAGCCGAGTCCGATATCGTCGTACTCACCTTTTTTGATCTTAACCGTATATTCGGTGCCGTCGCGCAAAAGCTTGAGACTGACTACGCGCTCGGAAAGATAAAAGCGGTAATCAAGCACGTCGGTTATTTCGTTGTCATTTATTGATACGAGCGTATCGCCGGATAAAATACCGTTTTTTTGTGCGTAAGAGCCGTTTTCAACGTCGGTTATTTTTACCATTTTTATATCCCCCGCAAAATTGTCAACATATATTTTAACATATATTTTGCGAAAAATCAATATCTAAAATAAATATTATACCTGCGTGTAAAATAAGTGTGATGCCCGATCGATCGAAAACGAAAACGCAAGTTGGCAACGTGGGTGCGCCTTTATCATAAGGGTTTCACGCTCGCTCCTCCGAAAAGCGCAAAAAAGCTCTCCGCGAAAGAAACGGGCGGAGAGCTTTTTTTAGTCGGGATCTCTTCCGAACTCAATTACCGCAAGCATGGGTGAGTAGAAGAGAGTCGGTCCTATATTAAAGAAATGACAGTCAAGAAGGCTCATCAAAAGAAGCGCGAGCATCGATAAGCCAAGCGTAAGGTTCACGAGGCTCCTTCTCTTCACGAGCACGATAACGGTAGAAAGTCTATGTATCGCGTATGCACAAATTCCGACCGCTCCGCAGGACGCAAGGATCTGAACGATTGTGTTATGCCATCTCGGAGGGAAGAACGAGCTGAAGGAGTCGAGAGTCGCCGCATCGTATACATCGAAATCGGTAGGAAAGAACGTTTTACCGAAGATCGGCTCATCGAGAAACGCCTTGATACCGCTTTTATACATTTTCAATCTGTCGGAGTCGTTAAACTCAAGGTTTCCGTCGGTGATCTCGTAAATGCTGGGGATCGTTTCAAAGAGCCTCTTGAGCTCTTCAAAATTAAGTATCGCGATCACGACCACAGCTATAAAGCATACGGCGGTAGTGAAATACGCACCGAATTTGTTTCTCGCCTTGACGAGCATAGCCAGGTACGAAATTCCGAATATCAATACCGCACAGACGATAGAGCCTCTCGAGCAGCTGAGGATGGATGCCGCAAACAGAGCGCATCCGATCAATATCCAAGGTGCCGGGAAGAGCTTTTTAGTTGCAAAATAGAACGGGAAAGGTATTGAAAGCGTAATTATCGCGCCTATGTTATTGGTTATGCCCCATCCTGTGCCTATGAGAGTCCTGTTTATAACTCCATCCGTGATAACTCCGCAATTGGCGTACACCCACAAAAGCTCGTAGGAGACGAGAAGTCCTGCGGCAATACCGATGCAAACGAAATAATTGACCTTGAATCTGTGCCAATCGACAGTGGCACCGAATATGAAATAGAGAAGGAATACGGAGAGGAACTGCAATGCGGCAAAAACGAGATTTTTCTGTGCGAATTCACCGTACCTCTCCCAGCGTATGCCCGAAAGCATATATGCCGCACCGAG
>JBGVKA010000258.1:0-5829 GCA_045129715.1 Eubacteriales bacterium
AGACGGTAACTACGGTGAAATGACCGCAGAGCTTTATTCTACTCTCCTTAAGGCTCTTATCTCCGACGTAAGACGTGACGTCGGCACGATCGCGGGCGAGGATCTTTCCGATATGCCTGCGGTATTCGGCAGAATTTACCGTAACCCCGCATATCCTCCGAACAGTGAGGTAGGTCTTGCAGCAGTTCAGGCGGCTCAGGATCTCGTTGCGGCAGATACTACCGTTAAGAACGTTGCGATGCTTGATATGAGCAAGGAGCTCGTTGATCCCGAGACCGGTAAGGCAAAGGATCTCTTCCAGCACGACGGCTGGCACTACGACTCTCTTACCCAGCAGATGATGGGTGAGGCGTTCGTGAAGAAGGCAAACAACCTCAGAAGCTCCAAGCTTTCTGCCGTTGTCGGCACTCCTATCTCGCTTGTGACCAACGAGCAGGCTCTTTACAGTGCTAAGGTTAATTACGTAACCGGTGCTAAGATAAACGTTATGCTCGGAACGAACGAGCTCTTCTCACTTTCGAACGACACGCTTAAGATCCTCAACGCTACGATTGAGGGCACGTTCAAGGGCGGTAACTATACCGTTTACGTTTGCGTTAACCCCGCTCAGAATATGACTATGGTCGAGGTAACTCTTCCCGATGGCGGTATTGTTCGCAGAGGTATGTACGGCAAGAATTCCGGCAGTGCTATCGTTCTTTCCGCAATGAACGAAAACAGAATTATCGGAAACACGACTCTCTCTTACGAGAATCTTACTCTTAACGAGTACGAGGTCGTTACCGTAGCACCCGAGGCAGAGGGCTTTGGAGCTAACGTATATAATCTCGTTACCTCCTTTACCGATGCTGCGACGAGCAGACATTTTGCATGGACCGCAAAGGCTGATTTTATCGGCACTCGCACCATGGCTATCAAGTATAGAGCAAAGGGCACGACTGCGTGGACGGTAGTTGATGCGTATAAGCTCGACGAGCCCACCGAATACGCGCCTGAGGATTACTTCAAGGCAGACGTTTCGGATCTTGTGGCAGATACCGAATACGAGTATAAGATCGGTGTTAAGGATAGCACCGACGAAAATAACGAGTGGAGCAAGGCGTATACCTTCACCACCGCAACCGGCAACGAGAAGGAATTCACCTTCATCGCAGTCGGTGACACTCAGGGCGAAACCTGGGACGGAACCGGCGAGGATGCTATCAAGGGCCAACGCTTTATGTACACTCTCAGTGCTATTACCGAGGCTATCGAGACCGCAGGCAACCCTGCATTCCTTCTCCACACCGGAGACGTTGTTGAGAACGGACTTAACGAGGAGCAGTGGAATCTCTATTTCAAGGCTCTTGGTGAGGTAGGAGCATCTCTTCCTCATTTCGCAGCTCCCGGTAACCACGATGCAGAGCTTCATACCAACGATCAGAACTACTACTTCGGAATGCATTTCAACCACCCCGATAACGGTGGAAACGACGAGCTTGATCCCAGCGTTGTAAACGCTATCAACAAACTCGTAGACGGAACCGATAAGGACGCAAAATGGGTACAGAACCTTATCAAGTATATGGATGAGACCTTCTATTCGTTCAATTACGGAGATGCTCATTTCGTAGTATACAACTCCGGTGCATACAGCTCGCAGGACGAGCTTATGATGAAGGCTCAGAGAGCATGGCTCCGTGCAGACCTTGAAGCAAACAAGGATGCAAAGTGGACCGTAGTTCTCGCTCATCAGGCAAGCTATCACCGTTACACCACCGGCGGATATTCGAGAAACACTCTTGGCGATATTCTTGACGAGTACGACGTAGATCTTGTAATTCAGGGACACTCGCATCTCGTAACGAGAAGCTATCCCATCAACAACGGAGAGATCGCAAGCAAGAATAACCTCGACGTTGTGACCAAGGGAGAGGGAACCGTTTATATGCTCGTCGGTGCGAGCGCGTATAACCACGACCGCTTTGACGATCTTGTAAACACCGAGGAGACCGCAGTTGTAGTAACTCAGGAAAAGACTCAGTCTTCCTACGCAGTATTTGAGGTTAGCGAGAATTCTCTTAAGGTAACCGTTAAGCAGCTTGACGGACTCGTTCTTGATACCTTCACAATTATGGAGAAGGAAGAGGAAAAGCCCGTTGAGGACACAGAGGTAGAATCTGTTTACAACGACGATTTCCATTACTTCACTTATGAGGATCTTAATTCTCTCGGCATTTGGGAAACCGAGAATACCGGAAGGCTCACCTCTCCCAAGGCTCCCTCCTTCTCTGCAATGCGTCTTAAGCTTGCAGACCGCCAGAGCGTTCAGTTCAACTGGGTTGACTTTATAGGCGGAGTTGAAAACTACGATCCCACGAAGGCATACGTCTTCGAGATCGATGCGCAGATAACGAGCCTCGGTGACGGTAGCGGAAGTGGCACCAATAGAGCTCTCTTCGTTGCCTTCGGCGGATATTACAATCAGGTTGGTTTAGCTGTACAAAATAGTGCAAACGCAGCAAACAACACCCAGGTCGGTGACGGACCGAAGCACCAATATGCTTATACCGGAAACGATACGTTCCGCATCAGAGTGGCACTCTACGGAAACAGTACGTATTGCAGCATTGTAGACGCTAAGGGAACCGTACTTAGCGGTACGAGAACTCAGACTTACTATACCGACATTGCTACCGATAAGACTATGCAAACTATGGTATACAGATGTGAGGACGGCGAGGTTTATCTCGATAACTTCTCCTTCAAGGTTTGCAATGACGTTGAGATAGAAGGCTACGGCACCGTTCCTGCAAGCTATTCTGATTCTGAGCTTTATCCCATCGTTCTCTTCTACGACGGAGAGTTCAAGGGCGCGTTTATGAAGAATCAGTTCAAGGCGGCGTTGGAAGCAACAAGAAGCTACGTAGGTTCTCATACCGGCGTTCAGGATCACACGAAGCCTGCCGCAAAGATCCTTCTTCGCGGAGATGCCGTTTCTGCAGCCCGTGATGAAAACTTTGGTCAGGCTGTTGGTGAGATCGATATCAACCTTAACGGCTTCACTCTCACTCAGACTCACGACGGTGCTCTCTTCTGGCTCAGAACCAAGACCTATAGCAACGAGCCTCAGAATCTCACCCTCAAGGTAAGAAACGGAAATATTAACTCGAACTCTTATATCTTTGCAATAGGAACTCAGGGAAGCACCACCGGTGCATTCAAGAGCGCGGACATCTTGTTCGAGAACGTCAATTTGAGTCTTAAGCGCGGCGTTCAGTTGAACGATTCCTTGATCTTGACCTCTAACGGCACCATATCCAACAATACTAACACTACCGTTGATTATAACATCACCTTCAACGATTGTGTATTCGATCTTAGCAGGGTTGCAAAGAACGCACTTCTTCTTAACTTCAACAATACCTCCGTAGCCGTTAAGCCTGCGGTTGAGCTTGCTGTAAACGGCGGTGAGATCAAGCTTTCAAGAGGCGCGGTAAATACTAAAATTTACGCTCTTAACGAGCTCTCTACTATATCCTTTGGTAAGGGTAGCAACGGTGAATACGTAGACGTTACCGTTCCCTCCGATGCAAAAACAACTTCCGTATTGACAAACAATGCTCTCTACCTTGATACTGCTATCAACAGCGACGGAACGTCGAGCGGTGAAAAGGCAAAATTCGTTGAGACCGAGTCTGTAGGTAGCAAGGTAACCTATACCCTTCAGGATGCGGCGGCAAAGCCCGTTTATATCGAGGGCTACGGAACGATCCCCGCAGATAAGGCAGATCCCGATGAATATCCGATCGTTATCTTCCAGGGCGGTGAATTTAAGGCTGCCTTCGGCAAGAACGAGTTCCATGTGGCTATCGAATATCCCAAGGATAATCTCGGACTCAGAAACGAAGCAGACCCCGTACCCGTAAAGATCCTTCTCCGCGGAGATGCAACTGCAACCACCAAGGTTGAAAACCTCGGTCAGACAGCAGGTACTATAGACGTTAACCTTAACGGCTTTACTCTTACTCACGCGCAGTCGAGCTTCCTGTTCAACGGAATTGCAAAGACCGTCAACAATTTCGCTCAGAAATTCACCTTGAACGTTCACGATGGAAATATCGTTCTCGGCGGTCAGTTCCTGTACGTCGCGGCTCAGAACGGCGGAACAACCACCGGTCCTCTTAAGGATATGGAGCTCAACTTCACAAACCTTAATATCTCTCTCAGCGGTAATATGGGATCGAACACCTGGTTCGTCGTTTCCGGAAACGGAAAGGTGGAAGGAACGAGCGACACCTTGGCTCAGTACGACGTTCGTATGAACGATTGTGTCATCGATCTCAGCAAGCTTAATAAGGGAAATCAGCTCTTCCAGCTCAACGCCGCATACACCGATATTAATTTCGAGATCAACGGTGGTGAGATCATCGTTGGAAAGGGTAACGATTCCGGTACCGATCCCTGGAGAACCACTCTTTACACCTTGGGCACAAACGCCTCCATGACGTTCGGCAAGGGCAGTGACGGAAAGTATCTTGCTATTACCGCCCATACCGATATCAATACTTATATCTCCAAGGGCAACCCCACTATCATTGACAAGACCGACTTCTATACCGATACCGGTGCAAAGGCGGTATACGTCAACCCCGTGACCATCGGTGAATGGGTAACCTACACCTTGCAGCCCGAGGTATATATCGAAGGATACGGAACTATCCCCGCAGATAAGGCAGATGCAAACGTTTATCCCATCGTGCTCTTCCAGGGCGGAGAATTCAAGGGAGCTTACACTAAGGCTCAGTTCACCGAGGCAATGAGCGCGGCAAGAAGCGCGGTTGCTTCAGAGGGCACGGCTGCGGCGCAGATCCTTCTCCGCGGCAACGTTGAGGCTACCGGAAACGATCAGAACCTCGGTGCTTCCGTTGGTACTATTGACGTGAACCTTAACGGCTTCGCCGTTACTCAGACCGATTCCACTCAGCTCTTCTTTGCAAGAACCAAAACCTATAGCGCGACCAAGCAGAGCTTCACTCTCAACGTATACGGCGGTGAAATAATCGTTCGCGGTTATCTCTTGGCACTTGGAACGCAGTCCAATAATCCTTACGACCAGTATAAGAGCGCAAGCATCAATTTCACAGACGTTAAGATAACTGCCGCTTACGGTATTGACCGTACCTCGTACCTCGTTTATTTCACTAACGGTTCCTTACCCATGACTAAGCCCGTAGAATACGGCATAGCATTTAACGATTGCGTATTTGACGTAAGAGGATTGCTTAACTCTACCAACGTATTCGACTTTAACAGCACGTCTGAAACCGCGCCCGCCGCGGCAACCGTAACGGTAAACGGCGGTGAGATCATTCTTGGCGGTACTACGGCAAATTCCGTTATCTGCAATACCAATAACTACTCTACCGTGACCTTCGGTAAGGGCAGTGACGGTAATTATATCAAGATCACGGCTCCCTCGAAGCTTAACCCCGATGCCGTTACCAATGAGGTTACCCTCGATACCGGTCTTGAGTGCGTATTCGTTAAGTCTTACGTAGACGGCGAAAACACGATCTATAAGGTTTACCCCTCTGCAATGGTAGACTACAAGATCAAGACCAGCGTAACCCTTTGGTCTAACTTCGTATACAATATCTATATTCCTTCTGCAAACGTAAACGGCTTCACCGTTAACGGCAATACCGCAGAGTATACCACCGAGACTATCGGTGACGTTGAGTACTACGTAGTTAAGGTAGACCTTCCCGCAGGCGAGACTCTTAAGGACATCGCGCTCACCGTAACTCTTAACAGCGGTAACACCACCGTTGATGCAAGCTGGACTCT
>JBGVKA010000259.1:0-6498 GCA_045129715.1 Eubacteriales bacterium
CCGATATCTCGGGCGCGTCCTTCTCGTAATAGAGCTTTGAATTGTATTCGAGAGTTTTTCTTAAGTATTCAACTCTTTCGCAAACGTTCTTGTTATCCATTTCTTTTCCCTTTAACTTTTGGAGTGAAAATATTCTGTAGGTATTTTATCATTTTTACTCATATTTGTCAATAAAAAAGTTTGTGCGGAGCACAAGTGAAGTTTTCGCTTTGCGAAAGTGAAGAAAAACAATCCCTCAGTCAACTGTGTTGACAGCTACCTGACCACTCCCGTGTCGTTGATTGGCGGGGATCCCCCCTTCGCCAACTCGCGTTCGTGGGACTTTGCTTCGTAAAAACAACACTCAGTTGTTTTTACTCGCTCACCTTTACACAAGGGAGCCAACTGCTGTTCTGTATTTTGAAAACAAGTAGGCGTGGGCACTGTCGCGAAGGTGAAGTTTGTGCAGAACACAAGTGAAGTTTGTGCAGGGCACAAGTGAAGTTGCTTCGCAGTGAAGTTTGTGCTTTGCACAAGTGAAACAAAGCGCGCCCGTTTTTTCGGGCGCGCTTTGTTTATGCGAGGAGCTTCTCAAGGGCGGACATCTTTACGCTGAGCGTAAGGATCTCGCAAGCGAGGGTGAGCTCGCTATCGGTGGGATAAGTGGGCGCGATCCTGAGGTTCTTATCCTCGGGATCCTTGCCGTAGGGATAGGTCGCGCCGACCTGAGTCAAGGTCACGCCTGCGTTTTTCATAAGCTCGAATACTCTTGCCGCAGAGCCGAGCACGACATCGAGGGATACGAAGTATCCGCCGTAGGGCTCCGTCCACTCCGCAATGCCGAGTCCCTTCAAGGAGTCGAGAGCCGCGAGGGTGATATCAAACTTTGCCTTTATTGCCGCACCGAGCTTCTTCATATGCGCTCTGACGTTATCCGCAGTGCCGAAATACTCAACGTGGCGAAGCTGATTTATCTTATCGTAGCCGATGGTCTGAACACCCATACGGCGTTTGATGTCGGAAAGATTTTTCTCGGATGCCGAAACGATTGCCACTCCGCTTCCGGGAAGAGTTATTTTGGAGGTCGATGCAAAGAAGAGTATGCGATTCTCGTTGCCGTATTTCTTTGCCTCAGCGAAAATATCGAGAAGCTCGTCGTCACGGTCGGCAAAGGCGTGCACAGCGTAGGCGTTATCCCACATAATGCGGAAATCCTTCGCACCAGTTTTCATAGATGCAAGACGGCGGACGGTCTCGTCGGAATAGGTGTTACCCGTGGGGTTTGAGAACTTGGGAACGCACCAGATACCCTTTACCTTAGGATCAAGAGCAAGACGCTCTACCTCGTCCATATCGGGTCCCGTAGGTGTCATTTTAACGGTGAGAAGCTCAAATCCGAGATCCTCGGTTATCTTGAAGTGACGGTCGTAGCCGGGGGCAACGCATATCCATTTGAGCCCCTCCTCCTGCGCCCAGGGACGCTCGGAGTCACAGGTGCCGAACACCATAGCTCTCATAAGCGCGTCGTACATAAGCTGCAAGGATGAATTGCCCGCAACGATGATGCTCTCGAGAGCAAGACCGAGAAGGTCACCGAAGAGCTTCTTCGCCTCGGGAATACCGTCAAGCATACCGTAATTTCTATAATCAAAGCCGGAGGCGTTTATACACTTCTCTCTAGGAAGAGAAAGAGCAAGCATTCCGTCCGCTATATCAAGCTGATCGGAGTTGGGCTTTCCTCTTGAGATATCAAGCTTCATTCCACTGCTTTTGTAGTTTTCATATTTCTCGGAAAGCTCAGCATAAAGAGCCTTCGCTTCTTCAACAGTCAAATCGCGGTAGTTTTTCATGGTTCTTCCTTAAATTTGAATTTTATCAGCGCGAAAAATTCATTTTTTCGCACAAATACCTCTATAGTATATATTTTTGATCGTATTGTTGCAAGATGTTTTTCAAAAAAAGTGCAAAAATAATAAAATAACCAAATTTTGCCTCTGCTTTTGTGAAAAATGCAGCACTTTTATCTATTTTTATTTAGTACTATTGACAAACGCGCGCGGACATAGTATAATTAAACTGTATTTTTATGTTTTCGAAAGGACAATATTCAGTATATGGCAAACAATAACAAGAAGTTCGTTGAAGCTATTACCTCGATGGACGAGGATTTCGCTAAATGGTATACGGACATCGTTAAAAAGGCAGACCTCATCGACTACTCAAGCGTTAAGGGCTGTATGATAATCCGCCCCTACGGATACGCTATCTGGGAGAACATCCAGAAGATACTCGACACCCGTTTCAAAGAGACCGGCGTTGAGAACGTTTATATGCCTATGTTCATCCCCGAATCCCTTCTCACCAAGGAGAAGGAGCACGTTGAGGGCTTCGCCCCCGAGGTTGCTTGGGTAACACACGGCGGAAGTGAGAGACTTGCAGAGCGTCTTTGCGTTCGTCCCACCTCCGAGACTCTTTTCTGCGAGCATTTCGCAAACGTGGTAAAGTCCTACAGAGACCTTCCCAAAAACTACAACCAGTGGTGCTCCGTCGTAAGATGGGAGAAGACCACGCGTCCCTTCCTTCGCTCCAGAGAATTCCTCTGGCAGGAGGGCCACACCGTTCACAGAACCGCTGAGGAGGCTGAGGCAAGAACCATTCAGATGCTCAACGTTTACGCTAATTTCTTCGAGGGTGATCTCGGTATGCCCGTTCTTCGCGGTCAGAAGACCGACAAGGAAAAGTTCGCAGGCGCGAAGGCTACCTACACCGTAGAGGCTCTTATGCACGACGGTAAGGCTCTTCAGGGCGGTACCTCTCATAACTTCGGAACCGGCTTCGCTGAGGCGTTCAACATTCAGTATCTCGATAACGACAATACTCTTAAGTATTGCCACGAGACCTCTTGGGGCGTTTCGACCAGAATCATCGGCGGTATCATTATGACTCACGGTGACGATTCAGGTCTCGTTCTTCCCCCTGCGGTTGCTCCCATTCAGGTAGTCGTTATCCCCGTTCAGCAGCACAAGGAGGGCGTAGTTGAGGCGGCAACGAAGATCTACGAGACTCTTAAGGCGGCAGGCATCAGAGCAAAGCTCGACGATTCCGATCAAAGCCCCGGATGGAAGTTCTCCGAGTATGAGATGAAGGGCGTTCCGCTCCGCATCGAGATCGGTCCTCGCGATATGGCTGAGAATAAGTGCGTTATCGTAAGACGTGACAACCGCGAGAAGTCCTTCGTTTCCATCGACAATATCGTTGACGAGGTCAAGGGCGGTCTTGACGCGCTTCTTAAGGCTATTTACGAGAAGGCTCTCGCTAACAGAGAGACCAGAACCTATACTGCGGCAACTCTTGACGAGCTCACCGCTATCGCAAACGAAAAGAGCGGCTACATCAAGGCTATGTGGTGCGGCGAGCTTGAGTGCGAGGAGAAGCTCAAGGAGGTTGCTGACGTTACCTCAAGATGTATGCCCTTCGACGCTGAGCCCATCGGTGACACCTGCGTTTGCTGCGGAAGAGCTGCTAAGAAGCTCGTTTACTGGGGCAAGGCGTATTAATTAAAGATATCATAAAACATCGCGAAAGGAGAAGGATATGCCGAAAAGCGTTATAATGCGTAACTCGGACGGAAAAATTCTGCATCTTGAATGCTACGATACGCTTCCGTCAACGCACGAGCTTGCAAGAAAATACGCAAGGCTCGGTTTTAACGACGGGTACGTCATTTTCTCGGAAAATCAGACGGCATACGACTCTCTCGGAAGACCTCTTGCCGAAGGTAAGAGCGAAAGCGGTGTTTTTCTTTCCTGTATTCTCCGCCCTTCCATTTTCCCCTCGCAAGCAGGTCTTCTCAGTGCTATGTCCGCTGTTGCGCTCTACAACGCACTTGAGGAGCAGACCGAAAAGGAGCTTGGGATAGGTTGGGTGAGCGATATTTTCTGCGACGGCAAAAGGATCGGAACGACGGTTGCGGAGGGTAAGCTTGACAGCTTCAATACCTACGAGTATATAATCATAAGCTTCTACGTCAAGCTCACAGACGAGAATTTCCCTCCGAGACTCTCCGACCTCATCAAAAAGGTGTTTGAAAGCGAAAATATCTCGCTATCTCTCATCGTTGCAAAGAAGATACTCTCCAAGTTCTTCGAGCTTTATCCGAAGCGTATAAAGACACCTGAGCGTTTTATGGAGATATATAAGCGTAAATTCGCGCTTGCAGGTCTTACTACGAAATATTTTGACGGCGCAAGAAAGAAAAAATGCAAGATACTCGGCATCAACGCTGACGGCAGAATGATCGTTGAAAACACCAAGGGCGAGCTTGTCAACATATCGGGAACGAGAAATATCGTGATCCCCGACAGGATAAGAAAGAGACGCTGAGTCGCATTTTCAAAAAATGGCTCGAAATAAGGTAAAAAACAAACAATAACGGTAAAAAAACACGCTACGCTTGGTATTTTCAAGCTTAGCGTGTTTTCGTTTTATTCCGACATCAGACGAGGATGTCCTTTTTCTCATACTTGTAGTATGCGAGGAATATGCCTGCCGCGGCAATGACGGCTCCGGTTGCTACGTATTTGAAGGCGAGAGTGTTATCGGCTATAATGCTACCGCCGTCGGTGTAGCCGAAGGGAGTTATGAATTTGAGTGCCTCTGCAGCCTCGGTGATGTTTGAAAGGATATTGAGGAAATACGAGAGAAATGCAACGCCTATGCCTATACCGAGTGCACCGCGCTTGACGAAGGCGGAGATGCCAAAGGTGATAGCGGCTATTTCGAGCTGCATAAGAGTGTAGGCAAGGAACATGAGCACGAACGTGCCGAAGGCGACGAACTCGCCTATTGCTACCATTGCGAGAAGAGTTACCGCCATAACGGTAACGTTCATTATCATTATCTGAGCACCTACGGCAAGGAGCTTTTCCGAGATCACTCTTCTTCTCGTTACAGGGTGGGCGAGAAGGAACTCTGCGGTCTTATCGCGCTCTTCCTTAGCAAGCGCGGATACACCGAGGATAGCGGCAAAGATAGCACCGCCAAGACCGAGCGTGTTACCGCATTCGACTACGAAATATCCGGTGAATTCACCGAAGTTGATCTTATCCATTCCGAACGCCGCGGTGAAGGCTCCCATCTCGGAAAACATATCTGTCATCTCCGTCATCTGAGATGCCATTTCGGGATAGATAATAACGCAGATGCCGAGCATAAACGAGATAACGCCCGTCCATACCGTGAGCGCAAGTCTGTTTATTCTTAATTCGTGAAGAAATACCGTCATTTATTTATCCCCCCTCGTATAGTAGTGCATAAAGATCTCCTCAAGATCGGGATCGGTTATATTTACGTCGGAGAAGCGAAGGGCGGAGAGCTTACGAACGAGCTCAGCTACGTTGCCCTCGTAAAGAAAGCTATGCGAACCGTTTTCGCTCTTTATATTGATAGCACCGAAATCGCTCGGTAGATTCTCGGCACCGCCGAGCCACACCTTCTTTATTCCGGTGTGCGCGAGCTTTTCCACGCTATCCGAGACGAGTATCCTTCCGTCACGGATAACTGCGGCTCTCTTGCAGTACTTTCCTACCTCAGACAGAACGTGCGAGGAGAGAAAGACCGTTGCGCCCTCCTCGTTTCTTTCCTTAAGTATATTATAAAATTCGCGTTGCATCAAGGGATCGAGTCCGCTCGTCGGCTCGTCGAGGACGTAGAGAGACGGCTTATGCTGAAGGGCGAGAACTATGCCGACCTTCTTGCGATTGCCGAAGGAGAGCTCGTCGATCTTGCGTGAGGTATCGAGCTCAAGTCTTTCTGCAAGGAGCTTTGCCTCGGCAGTGCAATCCATTCCGCGAAGCTTTGCGGAGAGAGTGAGCATTTCCGAGACCTTCATACCGCTGTAGAACGCACTGTCGGAGGGCATATATCCGACGTTTGCCAATATCTCGGCACGCGAGGTCGTTATATCCTTGCCGAGCACGAACGCCTCGCCCGAGGTCTTGCCTATAAATCCGAGAAGGGTTCTTATCGTTGTGCTCTTGCCGGCACCGTTGGGACCTATGAAGCCGAAGAAATCACCCTTCTCCACCGCTAGATCGACATCACTTATTCCGCGAGCCGTTCCGTAGCTTTTAGTTAGCTTTTTAGTTTCTATCGCGTACATTTTTATCTCCTTATTTATCAAGCTTTTCTAAGATAGCCTCGTAAAGAGCGCGGGTTTGTGCTTCGGTCTCGCACGATACGGCTATCCTTTCATTGCCGACGGTAATTATTATATCGGAGTCACACTTTGTGTAGGAAAATCTCGTGAACGCACCGAACTCGTCGTTTTTGAAGCTTCCGAGAAGAAGACGCGGCGAGCCATAACCCATAACGCGAGTGCCCTTATCTGCGTTTTCTCGGTATTCCACCTTATCGATGCCGTCGAGGGCGATCACCTCGCTTGAGTAATAGGTTGCATCGATCTCGAGCGCGGTATCGGTGAGCGTGAATTTCACGTCCCCCGTGAATAAAATTATCGCG
>JBGVKA010000260.1:0-6611 GCA_045129715.1 Eubacteriales bacterium
CATAACCAAGACCGACACCCCCATAGGCGTTATAATCGACGGCATAGGCTACGAAAACGAGTCCTATTTCCACAGAGAATTCAAAAAACACACGGGAATGACACCGCTTAAATTACGAAAGCAGGGCAAGGCTCCTCTTTCGCAGTGAAAACGCTCGTTTTACGGGCGTGAAGCGACGGCTTCGCCCCTTCACCCTCTTCGCTTGACTTTTTCTTTAATTAGTGCTATAATTTTCCATACAGTCTAAGTAGCGCACCGTAGGGGAGGATATTGCCCTCCCGCAAAAATCCATAAAACGCGTGATGGCGCGATAAAAAAACAAACCGTTTTTCTTATTTGGAGGCATTATGAATTTAGGGTTTATAATCACTGCGGGATTTGCAGTGATCGTTGCAATTGCAACGCTCGTAGGTTATTCGAAGGGTAAAAAATACGTTTGGCAGTATACCCTCACAAGACTTATAATTAACGTTTTGGCGGTCGTTATCGCACTTCCGTTAACGCGCTTCGTTTCGCTTCGTGCGGTCGGATCCATTCTCACGAAGGCTCCGCTCGACTCGATGGGGGATGCCGTTAGCATACTGACGAGCGATCTCACCGTTGCTATGGGAGTCGTCGAGGCACTTTTAGCTATGGTGCTCGGACTCGTTTTCTTCCTCTTTATCCGCATAATCGTTAAGGCGGTGCTCAAGCTCTTCAAATACTTTATATTCGCGGTAATTTCTCTTGTCTCGGATTCCATCGGCGGTGCACTCCGCAAAAGGAACGCTCCCATCTCCGAGCTTAGCGAGGGCGAGACGACGGATGAAGCCACCAAGGAGAATGCAGGCGAGGTAAAGGACGGCATCTCGGATAATATAACTCTTCTCACCGACGGCGAGAGTGAGGCAAAGGACGGCACTCCCGAAAGCATCGCGCTCGTTACCGACGGTGCGAGCGAGCTTACCGATGAGGGCGAGATCTCCATTGAGCGCGAAAGAAGGCGCGGAAGAGAGGGCTGCTTCGCACTGAAGCCCCAGCTCGCGAGTATTCTTATCGGCATCATTGGATGTATATTCGGTGTAGTCGTTGTGTTTGCGCCCTTCACGGGTGCGATAGCTCTTGCCGACGAGGCTCTCGCTCTTATCGGCGAAAATATTGAGGAGGGTGACGAGGACTATGAGTCCTACACTCTCGCAAGAAGCGTTACGGACAGTCTCCCCGTAAGACTTTCGAATTCATTCGGCGGTAAGCTCATATTCAACAGACTTACCACCTACAACGTAAACGGCACTAAGATCAAGCTCGCAAGCGAGGCGGAGCTTGCTACAGCGATTGCAGGCTCGGTCAACACCATAACCGATGAGAATGCCGAAAAGGAAGCGCAGAAGGGCGCGGTGGCAGACGTCATCAATGCCTTCGAACGCTCCGCGGTCATCCCTCTCGTTCTTTCTGACGTTTTAGATCAGCTCGCCCTCTCAATTGACGGAGACGGCAAGCTTGCAGAAGCCGTAGGACTCAAGGTCGGTGACTCCGAGAATCTCTCAGGCAAGCTCACGGTCGAGCTTCTGCACACCTTCAAGGGATGCACTCCCGACTCGATCAAGCAGGATGCGAGAACGCTCGCAGATATAGTTCTTATCGTTATAGATCACGAGGCTGTAAGCTCGATAGAAAAGCCGAACGAGCTTCTTTCGAACAGGGCTCTCGTTGAGGAGCTTCTCACCGTTTTCTTTGAAAACGACCGCTTCAGCTCGGTTGCCTCCACCATCGTTGAGATGGGTATAGGTATGCTTGAGAGCGAGCTCGGTATGACCGATACGCTTGAGAGTGCGCACGGGGATATGTTAAACGAGCTCGGCGCGATAAACACCAACGCCACCGACGGCGAGATAACCAAGGAGGTCACCGACATTCTCACCTCTTACGGCATTGACGTTACCGACGAGGGCGCGCACAAGGTTGCCGAGGCTCTTAAATATTACGGCCCCCAAAACGCGCTTTTGAAGGTCGAGGTCAAAGGCGAGGACGCTCCCGTCAATATCGCAAGCCCCGGGGGCTTTGAGTCGGTATCCCTTCTTATCACTAAAAACGAGATCAAGATATCCCACAAGGACTCGATCAAAGATCCCGCCCACGAGGCTCATCTTATAGCAGAGGCACTCTACGCCATAACCGATCTCACCGCAAGCCTTAACGGTGAGGTGAGCATTTCGGCGGTGCTTTCCACCATCGGCAAGCTTCTTGACAATCTCTCCGAGACCGAAATGGTCGGCAAGGGTGTCGTGGATAAGCTCGTCGTGGTTATGTTCCAATCCGAAAAGGTGACCGGCTCCCTCCCCCTTAACACGGTTGAGGCAACCAAGTTCGTTGACTCGCTCGTTTCGGGCTCCGAGGGTGAGGGCAAGGGGTACGAAACCGTTATGGGCGGTATTGCCGATATGGTAGACGTTCTTGGAAATCTCTCAAGCACCGAGAGTGCCGATGATCCCATCGAGGCGGTCACCGAGACTCTTAAAAACATTACCCCCGAATCCGCAGAGGCTCTCAAGCATTTCGCGACCACCGATTTCGTCAAGGATATCGGTGTAGGTGAGGAAAGCTCCGAGGGTGTTGCCAACGTGCTCGGCAATCTCTTTGACGAGCTTGCTACCGCAAAGGACGAGGACGGACTCGGACTCAGTGACGAGGAATATGCCGAGGAGGCGGAAAAGATATCCAACCTTCTTGACGTTACGATGTCCATAACCGACGGCACCTCCGACACGAGTGACGTTGCCATAGAAAGCTACGTCAACGACGTAATGGATTCAAAGATACTTACCAATACTATTATAAACAGCGTTTACGACGAAGAGGGCAACCTCAAAAACGATCCTCTCAACACCGAGATCGAGCTTTCAGGCGACGAAAAGACCGAGCTTGGCGACTCTCTTAATCAGAAGCTCAGTGAGATAACGAACGCAGAGTACGAGAGCGAAGAGGAGAAGGCGGAGAAGCTTGCCGAGACCGAGAAGCTCATCATAGCTATCGGCGCGTACATCAACACCGAAGTTACTATTGAGAACGGAGAAGTGAAGATAGGGTAAGGCGAAGCGGAGCTTCGCAGTTATGATTGCCTTCGGCAAGTTATGCGCTCACGGAGTGAGCAGTTATGATACGCTTCGCGTAGTTATGATTACCCTGCGGGTAAGTTGTGGGTTCATGAAGGATACGCTTTGCGTGTTATGATTACTCTGCGGGTAAGTTGTGGGGCTCACGAAGGGGATACGCTTTGCGTGTTATGATTGCCTTCGGCAAGTTGTTGGTTCACGAAGGATCGCTTTGCGTGTTATAGAAAGGAAATATCAAAGGCTTGACCGAGAGTATCGGTCAAGCCTTTTTTGCGGAAGAGCGGGAAGCGGACGGTGGATATAAATTTGTCGGGAAGCATAATATTTTCGGTCGTTTTAACTGATCACTGCCGAGGCGGTGCGGGAAGGATCTTGGGGCGGATTTTGTATTTTTTATCCTAAAAGGGTGTTTTTTTACTTAAAAACCGCTTTTTTCATTTTATTTTTGCGTTTTGCTATTGAAAAAATCCTTTTTTGAT
Source organism: Eubacteriales bacterium (assembly GCA_045129715.1). Classification (GTDB taxonomy): domain Bacteria; phylum Bacillota; class Clostridia; order Oscillospirales; family CAG-272; genus UBA1740. The sequence goes on from JBGVKA010000260.1 coordinate 3,572, forward strand.
GCTAAAATATTATTTGTTAAGGACTATTTTCTTATATTGAAGAGCTTTTCGGCGAGGCGAGGTGCTTTTCGTTTGACGGGATGCGCTTTTTCTCTGCGTGCTCTTTTTTGTAAGACTTATTCTTGAAGAATAAAAAGAAAAGGAGATCGTGTAATGAAAAAGACTGTATGCAAAAAGGTTTATGACACCGAGACCGCTACCGTTGTAAAGAAGGTTGCGAGCGGCAATTTCGGTGATCCCGCAGGCTACGAGGAAACCCTCTACGTTACCGCAGACGGCTTCTACTTCCTCTACACCAACGGCGGTGCTGACTCCAAGTACGCTACCGAGGACATCACCAGAAAATCCAAGGCTGCTGCTGAGAAATGGCTTAGCGAGAACTAAACCTTTGCTTTGCGGTTTTCTCCGCAAGACGAGAGGCTGAGTCAATCTTTGAGTCGGCCTCTTAAAGTCATATTTTCATATCTCCCACGTTTCAAAGATCGCTTTTCGGTTTAAAAAGCGCATTTAAAGAAAGGACTTTTTAAAAATGGGCAAGAAAAAAACAGAAAGAATTTTTACACCCGTAAATAACGTTAAGGAATTTCTCGAGGTCGTTCGCTCTCACGGTGACAAGACTCTTTACCGCTGGCTTGAGGGTAACGAATACGTTTCAAATACTTATACCGAATTTTACGCAAAGGTCATCGCTATTGCGAAGGGATATCAGAAATTAGGACTCACGGGAAAGAGAATTGCCGTTATCGGTGAGACCTCCGTTGAGTGGGTTGCTTCCTACCTCGCAACGCTTGCGGTTGGCGGCGTTGTTATCCCTATGGACAAGGAGCTTGACGTTACCGCTATCGAGGGCTTCCTTGAGACCGCAGAGGCTGAGGCTATCGTTTATGCGAAGAGCTTCAATCAGAAGCTCGCTCCCCTTGCTGAGAATCACCCCACGATAAAGAAGCTCATTCCTATGGACAGCACGGTTGAGTGCACCGACAAGATCGTAAATCTCGAGACTCTTATCGGCGGCGGAAAGGACGAGGAGTTCACCGTTACGAGCCGTCCCACCGACGAGCTTGCCGTTATGCTCTTCACCTCGGGAACCACCGGCACGAGCAAGTGCGTTATGCTCTGCGAGAGAAACGTTTGGAGCACCGTCAACGCTGCATGCTCAACCGTTGAGTTCTTCCACGAGGACACCATAGTTTCGGTTCTTCCCCTTCACCATACCTACGAGCTCGCTTGTATGCTCGCGGCTCTTACCTACGGTATGACGATCGGTATCAACGACTCGCTCCGTCATATTATGAAAAACTTTGCAGAGTTCAAGCCCACCGGTCTCGTTCTCGTTCCTCTCTTCGTTAACACGATGTACAACAGAATCATCGAGAAGGCGAAGAAGAGCGGTCGGTACAAGAAGCTTCAGTTCGGCATCAAGCTTTCCAACTTCCTCCGTAAGTTTGGCATTGATATCCGTCGCAAGCTCTTCGGAGAGGTTCTCGGAGCGTTTGGCGGCAACATCACCAAGATCGTAAGCGGCGGTGCGCCCCTTAACCCCGAAATGATGAAGGCTTTCGACAGCTTCGGCATCACCATTGCAGAGGGCTACGGCATCACCGAGTGCTCTCCCCTTATCTCCGTTAACCCCTACTATGCGCTCAAGAGCGGCTCCGTTGGTCCCGCAGTTCCCAGCTGTACCGTCAGAATCGACGTTCGCGGAAAGAACGATAAGGGCTTCGACGAGGGCGAGATCCAGGTCAAGGGCGACAACGTAATGCTCGGCTACTACAAGAACGAGGAAGAGAATGCAAAGGCGTTCACCGAGGACGGCTGGTACAGAACCGGTGACATCGGATATATGGATGCTGACGGATACATCTTCATCACCGGACGTCTTAAGTCGGTTATCGTTCTTGAGAACGGTAAGAACGTATTCCCCGAGGAGATCGAGGAATATCTTGAAAAGTTCGAGGAGATCGAGGAGGTAGTCGTTGTCGGCAGAAAGGCGGAGGACGGCGAGACCATCAAGCTCACCGCTATCGTTTACCCCAAGGTAGATATCTACGGTGAGACTCCAGACACCGAGAAGGCTTACAAGGACATCCACGCGAAGATCCTCAACCTCAACAGAACTCTTCCCTCCTTCAAGGTCATCAAGGATCTCGAGATCCGCACCGAGCCCTTCGAGAAGACTACGTCGAGAAAGATTAAAAGACACTTGGTAAAGTAAACGCCGGCGCGTTTGCTTTACAATGAAATCCATTTCTATGAACAAACAAGCCGTACTGAATATCATTCCCGGGGCTATTGTTTAAAAGTCGAAATGGATGAAATCTGCCGTTGGCAGATGAAATCCAAATTAATTTGGATGAAGTCCTGCTACCGCAGGGTTATATGAATACGAAAGGCTTGACCGATGAAAATCGACCAAGCCTTTTTTGTTTATCTTTACATTATCCGACAAAGTCGGATTTCATTGCGGAGCAAAGCTTCGCCTATCCTCCCGAAACCTTCGCGTCAATTTAAAACAGCGGGAGGCTAATAGCCTCCCCTACGGTGTGGTGCAACCATTCAATCCAAAGCGCAAAACAACGCCTATCCTCCCGAAAAACGCAGAAACCCAAAACAACGAAAAATCCTTTCCGTAGGGGAGGATATCATCCTCCCGAAAACAATGGTGTCGGTCATGGCAGGCGGGAGGCTAATAGCCTCCCCTACGGTGTGGTGCAACCATTCAATCCAAAGCGCAAATCAACGCCTATCCTCCCGCAAAATGCAGAAAGCCGAAACAACGAAAAATCCTTTCCGTAGGGGAGGATACCATACTCCCGCAAAATGCAGAAAGCCGAAACAACGAAAAATCCTTTCCGTAGGGGAGGATACCATCCTCCCGAAAAATGCAGAAACCCAAAACAATGAAAAAATATTTCCGTAGGGGAGGATATCATCCTCCCGAAAAATGCAGAAAGCCGAAACAACGAAAAATCCTTTCCGTAGGGGAGGATATCATCCTCCCGAAAACAATGGTGTCGGTCATGGCAGGCGGGAGGCTAAT
>JBGVKA010000261.1:0-17379 GCA_045129715.1 Eubacteriales bacterium
GGCAGATTCGCGGTTCCGAATCTCACTCCCGAGATCAAGAACTATAAGTTCGAGATCGGTAAGGGTGTGACCTACCGCGAGGGTAAGGATGTTACCATCGTTGCCAACGGCTATATGGTACACCTTGCAGTTGAGGCAGCAGAGATGCTCGCAAGCGAGGGCATCGACGCAGAGGTCATCAATATCCACACCGTAAAGCCCCTCGATAACGAGCTTATCATCGCATCTGCAAAGAAGACCGGTGCTGTAGTTACCGCAGAGGAGCACAGCGTGATCGGAGGTCTCGGCTCCGCAGTTTGCGACGCTCTCGCAGAGAACTGCCCTGTTCCCGTGATCAAGGTCGGTGTCAACGACGAGTTCGGAAGAAGCGGTCAGGTTCCCGAGCTTCTCGAGATCTACGGTCTCACCGCAAAGAACATCTACGAAAAGGCAAAGCTTGCCGTTTCCAAGAAATAATTATAAAGCTTCCGCCGCCAAGGCAAAAAAGTCTTGGCGGTGTTTCTTTTTTGCGGCACTGAGTTTATAGGAAATATGCCGCGCCCGGCGTTTATAAGGTGTATTTTTTTACTGCGGGCAGTTCGTGTTTTTGCGTTTTCGTTCGCATAAGTGCAAAAAATGTATAATTGTAGAAAAAAGTTTAAAAAAGGTGTTTACAAACGCGCGTTTATAATGTAAAATATATAAGGAAAATATATTATGGGAGAGTGGGCTCAAATGTCAGACAACAAGAAGAAAAGAATTTTGCTTAAGCTTTCCGGCGAAGCTTTGAAGTGCGGCCGTGACGATATCTACGATATGGAATTCGTAGACAGCGTTGCAGGTGCGCTCGTTCAGTGCGTATCCGAAGGATACGAGATCGCAGTCGTTCTCGGCGCGGGTAACATTTGGCGCGGCAGACAGGGCGGAGATATGGACCGTACCGAAGCCGACAGAATGGGTATGCTCGCAACGGTTATCAATGCCGTTTGTATGAAGGATGCGATAGTGAGAGCAGGAGGTAAGGCGCACGTTATGACCGCCGTACCTATGTCACCCTTCGCTGAGAATTACAGAGCTGATGACGCCGTAAAATATCTCGAGGAGGGAAGCATCGTCGTATTTGGCGCAGGACTCGGAATTCCGTTCCTTTCCACCGATACCACAGGTGCCGTAAGAGCCGCAGAGATAGGTGCTGACGCTATGCTTATGGCAAAGAACGTAGATTACATATACACCGCAGATCCGAGAAAGGATCCCGATGCAAGAAAGATAGAAAAAATTGCCGCATCCGAGGTTCTTGCAATGAATCTTAAGGCACTTGACGCTACCGCAACGGCATTCTGCCTCTCAAACGGTATGCCTATCCACGTCTTCGGACTTAAGAACGCCGCCGATATCGTTAAAGCGGTAAAGGGTGACCTCGTAGGCACCGTAGTAACCCCCGACTAATAAAAATAAATATATTCACTTCACCAAAGGAGAAAAAACAATGAAGCTTGATACCAAAGAATACGAATCCAAAATGACAAAAACCGTTGCAGCGTACAAGGATAACCTTTCCACCATCAGAGCGGGAAGAGCAAATCCCGACGTTCTTAAGAAGATAGAGGTTGATTATTACGGCTCTCCCACAGCTATTTCCTCCATCGCAGAGATCAAGGTAACCGATGCAAGAACCATCGTTATCACCGCTTGGGACAAGAGCGCGATGAAGGGCATCGAGAAGGGGATCCTCACCTCCGATCTCGGCATTCATCCCCAGAATGACGGTCAGTGCATCAGACTTACCTTCCCCCCTATGACCGAGGAGAGAAGAAAAGAGCTCTCTAAGCAGGTCTCCAAGATGGGCGAGGATGCTAAGGTAGCTATCCGTAACATCCGCCGTGATGCAAACGATAAGACCAAGGCAATGAAGAAGAACTCCGAGATGACCGAGGACGAGATGAAGGCAAGCGATAAGCAGATCCAGGATCTCACCGACAAGTACGTTAAGGAGATCGACGGAGTTACCGCTTCAAAGACCAAGGAGATCATGGAGATCTGATAGTCTTCCGTTCTTACGAAGGCAAAAAAAGCCTCTGCTGTGGCTCAGGCATTAAAGATAAGGAATTTCTAAATGTTTAAAAAGGAAAAGCAACAGGAAATCATAAGGGCAGACGAACGCCTTCGATCCGTTGCCATCATTATGGACGGAAACGGAAGATGGGCAAAGCGACGCCTTCTCCCTCGCACTAAGGGGCACGAGCGCGGCGCGGCTATTATTGAAGACGTTTTGAAGATCTTCCGTGAGATCGGCGTTAAATATCTCACCCTCTACGCGTTTTCCACTGAGAATTGGAAACGCCCTAAGGAAGAGGTCGACGCCATAATGGAGCTTGCGTATAAGTACGTAGATAAAATATATACGGACAGACTTAAGCGCGAGAGTGAGCTTGCGGTAAGATTTATCGGTGATAAGGCAGGTCTTCCGGAGAAGCTTCGCAACAAGTGTCTTGAGATCGAAGCGATGAACAAGAATGCAAAATTCGTATGCAACATTGCTTTGAATTACGGCGGAAGAGCCGAAATAGTTAACGCGGCAAGAGCTCTTAACGAGAAGGGGCTTCCCATTACGGAGGAAAATCTTTCGCAACAGATGTATACCGCCGAGTGTCCCGATCCCGATCTCATTATAAGAACGGGCGGAGATTTCAGAGTTTCCAATTTCCTTATTTGGCAGGGCGCGTATTCCGAGTTTATGATCCTCGATACTCTCTGGCCCGATTTCGGCAGAAGTGATATCGAGAAATGCGTCAAGGAATTCTACACCCGAAAAAGACGCTTCGGCGGTCTTGATAAGGAGGATGTAAAGGAATGAAAACGCGAATTATAACTTCCGTTTTTATAGCGATAGTTCTCGCGGCAATACTTTTGCTCTCAAACACTATCGCATATTCGATAGCTCTCTCGGTGCTTGCCGTCATAGCGGCAAACGAGGTGCTCAAGGTATACGGCGTAGATAAAAAATACCTCGTATCCGTTCCCGCTTATATAGTAGCGGCGGCAATGCCCACGCTTTCCTTCATTATGACGGAGGTTATGGAAAAGGCACCGTCCGAGTTCATAATCGCGCTTGCGCTCGTTATGTTCGTTTTGATGCTTTATCTCTTCGTCGTAGCGGTATTCGCTAAGGGAAAGATAGAGTTTGCATCGCTTTCGGCGGGATTCGTTCTCGTTATGTATATAACTGCCTGCTTCTCGGCTCTTTCCGTTATAAGATACGTGACCGATGCGGGTATGTTCAATCTCGGTATGGTGTTTATAGGTGCTTGGATAAGCGATATATTCGCATACTTTACGGGCAGATTCCTCGGTAAGCATAAGCTTATCCCCGAGGTAAGCCCCAAGAAGACCGTAGAGGGATCGATCGGTGCAATAGTATTCACCACCCTTCTTATGCTCCTTTACGGCTGGATAGTTTCTCTCACAACGGATCTCACACCGAATTACCTCGTTCTCGGTCTTTTCGCTCCCATTCTTTCGGTTGTCGGTCAGATCGGAGACCTCTTCGCATCTCTCGTTAAGCGCGAGCGCGGAGTGAAGGATTACGGTAAGCTTCTTCCCGGTCACGGAGGAATTATGGATAGATTCGATTCCATCCTCACCGTCTCCGGCGCAACGATGGTAATAACGCTTCTGTTCACACCGTTTGCATAAAAAGAAAACTATTATTTACATTTTACAGCATTTCTGTTTAATAATCACTAAGATTCGGGCTGTTACACACGTGACAGCCCGAAAAGTACAAAAGGATAATTATGAAAAGAACGATTGCAATTCTCGGAGTCACCGGCTCCGTTGGCACTCAGGCACTTGACGTCGCACGAAAAAGAGAATATCGCGTTGATTTTATGAGCGCGGGCGCGAACGTCAACGCGGCGGAGAGTGCGGCAAGAGAATTCCGTCCTCGCGCGGTGGCAATGGCAGACGAGAATGCCGCGCGCGATTTAAAGCTTCGTCTTTCCGATACCGATATAAAGGTTCTCTCCGGCAGTGAGAGTATCCTTTCGGGAATTGCGGAAAGTGAAGCCGATACCGTTGTAAATTCCATTCTCGGTGAGGCAGGACTCCTTCCCTCGCTCGCAGTAATTGAAAATAAAAAAAGACTCGCCCTTGCAAATAAGGAGTCTCTCGTTATCGCGGGAGATATCGTTATGAAAAGGGCAAGGGAGACGGGCGTTGAGTTGATCCCCGTTGACAGTGAGCATTCCGCTATCTTCCAATCCTTAAAGAGCGGCAAGAGCTCCGAGGTGAAAAGGCTTCTTCTTACCGCCTCGGGCGGTCCCTTCTTCGGAAGGACGAGAGAGGAGCTCTCGCGCGTCACCCTTGCGGATACCTTAGCGCATCCCACCTGGAAAATGGGAAGAAAGATAACCGTCGATTCGGCAACCCTTATGAACAAGGGCTTTGAGGTAGTCGAGGCGGCGCATCTTTTCGGCGTCGGCACCGATAGAATAAAAGTTCTCGTGCATAGAGAGAGCATATTGCATTCGGCGGTCGAATATGTTGATAACAGCGTTATAGGTGAGTTTTCCGTTCCGGATATGAGAATGTGCGTTCAGTACGCGGTAGATTATCCCGAAAGGGAGATAAGCGTATCAGACGAGCTCGACCTCGTAAAGCTCGGAAGACTGACCTTTGCAGAGCCGGATACCGAGGCGTTTCCTCTTCTCGATCTGGCAAAAAGAGCGCATAGCCTCGGCGGAGGAATGTGCGCGGTAATGAACGCGGCAGACGAGGTAGCCGCAGAGGCGTTCCTCTCGCAGAGGATAGGCTTTAACGATATCTCGGATACCGTGCTTTATACCTTCGATAAGATGCTTTCGGCTCAAAATGCGGTAACGCTCGACGAGATAATAGGCTCGGACAGAGCTGCAAGAGAGATAGCTATGGCGCGCGTGGCGGCAATTTCAAAATAAGCCATGGGCACCGCCAAAGATCAAACGCAATTTTTCACGCAAAATGAAAAGCATTTTGCAAGCTAAGGAGAAAATGATTTGTTAACCGTAATAGTTTCTATTTTAGTGTTCGGATTTCTGATCTTTATTCACGAGTTCGGTCACTATATCACAGCAAGAATTTTTAAGGTAACCATAGAGGAGTTTTCCATAGGAATGGGTCCTCGCCTCGTCACTTGGGTATCCAAGAAAACGGGCATAAGATACAGTATCTCCCTTCTTCCCATAGGCGGCTTCGTTGCAATGCCGGGTGAGAACGGTGAGTATAACGATAAAAAGATAACCGCGGACGACGGTGGCGAGCCCGACTACGCCGCTGACACGAAGGATAAATATGCAAACGATCCCAATACCTTTGGTAAAAAGCCTGCGTGGCAGAGATTTATAATCACCGCTGCAGGTGCGACGGTAAATATCGTCGCAGGATTTTTGGCAATGATCATCCTCACCGCTTTTATCAATATAGGAAACACGCGAGTTGCGGAATATCACACGGAGCAGAGCCTCGGTCAAAGTCCGACCAGCATAGAGAAGCTTCAGCTCGGTGACGAGATCCTCGAGGTGAACGGAAAGCGCGTTAAGATAGTCGACGAGCTCTCTTACGAGGTAATGCGCCACGGCAATAATCCCGTTGACGTCGTCGTTTTAAGAAACGGAGAAGAGGTTCTCGTTAAGGACGTTGTCTTTCCCGTTGAGGAGTCGCAGGGGCAGAGCTTCGGCGTTATGGATTTCAAGGTAAACCGCGTTAAAAAGACCTTCGGCTCCGTGATGCGCTATTCCGTGCGCAAGTCCGCGCTCATCGTCAGAATGTGCTGGGAGTCGATATACGATCTCATAACGGGCAGATATACCTTCGCGGCAGTTTCGGGCCCCGTCGGAATATCCTCGGCAATAGGCTCAGCGGCAAAGGCAGGCTTGACCTCGCTTCTTTATATAACCGCGCTTATCAGTATAAATCTCGGTGTTATGAACCTTCTTCCCATACCCGCTCTTGACGGAGGAAGAATATTCACGATCCTTATAGAAATGATATCGGGCAAAAAGCTACCCTCAAAGGTGGAGGAATGGATAAACGCAGTAGGACTCTTCCTCTTGCTCGGTCTTTCATTTATAATTCTGATAAAGGATATCATTCAGCTCGTATAACGCTTAAAAGTAAACTAAAGTTCCCATAAACGTTAAAAACAAAGGAAAATGTTTATGAATTACAATGAGATAAGACGCAAAAGCCGAAAAATACAAGTCGGCAAAACTGCAATAGGCGGAGATTCTCCCGTCAGTATTCAGTCTATGACGAATACGGATACTCACGACGTCCTAGCAACCCTCTGCCAGATCCAAAGGCTTGAGCTTGCAGGGTGCGATATAGTGCGCCTCACCGCTCCGGATACGGATGCCTGCAGGACGTTTGCCGATCTTAAGAGGATGGGTGTCGGAATACCGCTCGTTGCGGATATACATTTCGATTATAAAATAGCTCTTGAGGCTGCGCGAATGGGCGCGGATAAGATCAGAATAAATCCAGGAAATATAGGTAGCAGAGATAAGATAAAAGAGGTAGTTGCCGCTTGTAAGCACTACGGTCTTCCGATAAGGATAGGCGTGAATTCGGGCTCACTTGAGAAGCATATTCTTGAGAAGCACGGCTCGCCGACCGCCGAGGCGTTAGCCGAGAGCGCGCTTTACCACGCCTCACTGCTTGAGGAGCTTGATTTTAACGATATTGCGATATCGGTCAAGGCGTCAAGCGTTGAGAATATGCTCGGTGCAAACAGACTTCTTTCAAAAAAGACGTCGTACCCCTTGCATCTTGGAGTTACCGAGGCAGGCGCAAGAGAAAGAGCAATAGTTAAAAGCTCGATAGGAGTCGGAGCACTTCTTTCCGAGGGTATCGGAGATACTGTCAGAATATCTCTTACCGACGACCCGTGTGAAGAAATAAAGATAGCAAAGCATATACTTTCCGCGCTCGGAATATACGAGAGGCGCGGTATGGATATCGTATCCTGTCCCACCTGCGGAAGAACGAAGATAAACCTCATATCCCTTCTTCGCGAGTTCGAGGAGCTTGCCGAAAAAGAGGGTATCACAAGTAAAAATATCAAGGTCGCACTTATGGGATGCGTTGTCAACGGTCCCGGTGAAGCGCGCGAGGCGGATATCGGTATCGCGGGTGGCATCGGAGAAGGACTTCTCTTCAAGAAGGGCGTGCCCGTAAGAAAGATCAAGGAAGAAAGTCTCGTTCGCGAGCTTATTGACGAGATAAAGAAAATGTAACGCTTTGCGGTGTAGGCTATGCCGCACCGCGATCAGTAAAACGAAAGGATAGCAAAATGGCAGAAAAGAAATTTCTCGAGGTGTTTTCGAGATATAAGCCGACGAAGGAAAAGAGACTGCTTCTTGAATCGGCACAGAATACCGTGATAAGATTTAACAGAGATCCTATGCGCTTTGAGGTAGAGCTATCCTTCTCGGAGCATAAGGATGCGTATCTCATATATGAAATAGAGGACGATTGCCGTACTCTTTACGGTGCGGAGTCGTTTAAAATACTTCCTCATTTCGCTCCCGAAACCTTCGACATCTCGTATTTTTCCGAGATAGCCGCCGAGGCTGCGCTTTGCGGTGCGGTGACGAACGGCTTCTTCTCAGGCGCGGAGTTCACGGACGACGGAGAGGTGATCACCGTCGGAATACCGTACTTTATGTGCGGAGTTAATTTCGTTAAAAACGGAAACACCGAGGCTATGCTTTCCAACATCCTTAAGAGCCGATACGGCATCACCCGCTCGGTAAATATCACCGAGGGCACGGGTGCGGAGGCTCGCCAAAGACAGATCGAGGAGCGCAAGATAGACACCATCAAGCGCATCGAGGTCGAAAACAAGGAAAGAGCACTTGAGGAGATCCGCGCCGCGCGTGAAAGAGAAATCGCAATAGCGAGAGAAAAGGATCCCCACTACGATTTTGATAAAAAGGACGGAATATCCGCCGCAACGGGCGTAAGTGAGGATATCTCCGACACCGTCTTTAAAAGAGGCGGAACCGTATATTCCATCGAGGGTGCAGAGGTCATCTACGGTGAGCCCTTCGAGATAGTCGAGCCCTCGCTCATTTCGGATGCAAAGGACATAAAGGGGCAGGGAATATTCCTCGGCACCGTATTTTTTGCCGAAATAAAGGAGAGCCGTGCGGGAGACAGAGTAACCGTAAACATCGGTATCTCCGACGGTGCATCGGGCGTTTATGTAAAGAAAAGTTTACCTCCTGAGGAATCGGGCTTTATGAAGGGCGTGAAGCCGGGCACTAACGTTGCCGTTTTTGCACGTCCTATGACGGACAAATTTACGAACGAGCTCTTCCTCTCGCTTAAGTCGATGATGAAGATCAAGCGCAAGTACCGTGAGGACAAGTCCGAGAAAAAGAGAGTAGAGCTTCACTTACATACGAATATGTCGCAGATGGACGGACTTATAAATCCCGCCGATCTTATAAACACCGCGATAAGATGGGGACACCGCGCAGTTGCGGTCACCGATCACGGTAACGTGCAGGGCTTCCCCGAGGTAATGCTTGCTCTTGAAAAGAGCGGAAACCCCGACCTTAAGGTGCTTTACGGTATGGAGGCGTATTTCGTCAACGATACCGCAAGATGTATATTCGGCTCTAAATATCCCGCCTTTGAGGATGAAATGATAGTCTTCGACCTTGAGACTACGGGACTTTCAAACCGTACCTGTAAGATAATCGAAATAGGTGCGGTAAAGATAAAGGACGGAAAGGTGCTTGACGTCTTCAACACCTTCGTTGATCCGGAGGAGCCGATCTCCGAGCTTATCACCAACCTCACCTCGATAACGGACGAGATGGTCAAGGGCGCGCCCAAGGAGGCGGAGGCACTTAAGAGCTTCCTTGAATTTGCGGGTGACAGAATGCTCATTGCCCATAACGCAAACTTTGACGTAGGCTTCGTCAGAGTTGCCGCAGAGCGCGTTGGAGTGCCCTTTACCAATTCGTATCTCGATACGGTCGGACTTTCAAAGTACCTCAACACCGACATCAAGAATCACAAGCTCGATACTATCGCGAAATATTATCAGCTTGAGGAATTCCACCACCACAGAGCCTCGGACGACGCCGAGACGCTTGCTCGCATCTTCTTTGAGATGCAGAAAAGACTTAAGGCGGAGGGTGTCGTAACCTTCAATCACCTTTTGTCGCTTATGAGCGAAAAATCGGATCCCCTTCAGCTTCCGATGTATCATATGATAATCCTTGCAAAGAACAAGGAAGGACTTAAGAACCTCTATAAGCTCGTATCGTTCAGCTATCTCAACTACTATAAGAAAAAGCCGAGAATTCCAAAATCGGTGCTTGAGCAGTACCGCGAGGGACTTATAATCGGCTCGGCGTGTGAGGCGGGCGAGCTTTACCGCGCCATTCTTGACGGACGAAGCGAGCAGGAAATAGAGGATATCGCATCCTTCTACGATTATCTTGAGATACAGCCTACCTGTAACAACCGCTTCCTCGTTGACGAGGGCAAGATCTCGGACGACGACGGAATAAGAGAAATAAATAAAAAAATATACGAGCTTGGCAAAAAGCTCGGCAAGCCCACCTGCGCAACGTGTGACGCGCACTTTATGAACGCGGAGGACGAAATATACCGCAGAATAATTCTCGCGGGAATGAAATTCTCCGATGCGGATAAGCCTCTTCCCATCTTCTTGAGGACCACGGAGGAAATGCTTGAGGAGTTCTCCTATCTCGGAGAGGACGTGGCAGAGGAGGTCGTTATCACCAATCCCAATAAGATCGCGGATATGTGTGAGAAGATACGCCCAATTCCCGAGGGCAGATACGAGCCCGATATTCCGGGTGCCGCAGAGGAGCTCACCGAGTCGTGCTGGAACAGAGCGCACGCCTGGTACGGAGACGTTCTTCCCGAGGTCGTTGAAAAAAGACTTCAAAGGGAGCTTGATTCGATCATCAAAAACGGCTTTGCCGTGCTTTATATGATCGCCGTAAAGCTCGTTGCGTATTCCGAAAGCCTCGGATATCTCGTAGGCTCAAGAGGCTCGGTCGGCTCGTCGTTCGTTGCAACGATGTCGGGTATCTCCGAGGTTAACCCTCTGCCTCCTCACTACAGATGTCCCAAGTGCCGCCATACCGAGTTCTTCTTGGACGGTAGCGTTGGCTCGGGCTTCGACCTTCCCGATAAAAACTGTCCCGAGTGCGGTGAGCCTCTTATAATGGACGGCCACGATATCCCCTTTGAGACCTTCCTCGGCTTCTACGGAGATAAATCCCCCGATATAGACCTCAACTTCTCGGGTGACGTTCAGGGTAAGGTCCATAAATACACCGAGGAGCTCTTCGGTGAGGGACACGTGTTCCGTGCGGGAACCATCGGTACTCTTGCGGACAAGACCGCCTGGGGCTACGTAAATAAGTATCTTGAGGAAAAGCGAGTTTCCATACCTCGCGCGCAGATCGATTATATGGTAACGCAGATGGTCGGAATCAAGAGAACGACCTCTCAGCACCCCGGCGGAATCATAGTTGTTCCCACCGAGTACGAGATCTACGATTTCTCACCCGTTCAGCACCCTGCGGACGATCCCAATTCGGATATCATAACCACGCATTATCAGTTCTCGTATCTTCACGATACCATACTCAAGCTTGACGAGCTTGGACACGAAATGCCTACCAAGTACAAGATGCTCGAAAGATATACTGGAACGAACGTTCTCGACGTTAAGATGAACGACCGTGCGGTATACGAGCTCTTCCACTCCACCGCCCCCCTTAAGATCACCCCCGAGGATATCGGCGGCGTGCAGATAGGTACCTTCGGTATACCCGAGATGGGAACGAGCTTTTTGCAAAAGGTTCTTATCGACGCACAGCCGAAGAACTTTGCCGACCTTCTTCAGATATCGGGACTCACTCACGGAACGGGATGCTGGCTCGGTAACGCAGACGAGCTTATCAAGAACGGCGTTTGCGATATATCGAACGTTATAGGATGCCGTGACGATATAATGAACACTCTTATCAGATACGGTCTTGACAATTCCTCCGCCTTCAAAATCATGGAGAGCGTAAGAAAGGGTAAGGGACTAACGCCCGATTGGGAGGCAATGATGAGAGAGCACGGTGTTCCCGATTGGTATATGGACTCGTGCAAAAAGATAAAATACATGTTCCCGAAGGCGCACGCGGCGGCATACGTTATGTCCGCTATCCGTCTTTGCTGGTACAAGATATACTATCCTATGGAATTCTACGCCGCATTCCTTACGGTTGCCCCCGGCGGCTTTAATGCCGAGATCGTAGGCGGAGGCTATCGCGTGGTAAGTGACTGCATCACCGAGCTTGAAAAGAAAAAGCAGGAGGGACAGTCAACGCAGAAGGACAACGAAATGCTTTCCACGATGCAGCTCGTAAGAGAGGCACTCGCAAGAGGCGTTCAGTTCCTCGGCGTTAACCTTAAGAAATCCGATGCGAAGGCGTTCCTTCCCGAAAACGGAAAGATAAGAATGCCCTTCAACTCGCTTCCCGGACTCGGAGACACCGCGGCAGAGAAGATAGTTGAGACTATGAAAAACAATCCCGATCTGTTCTCGGTCCAGCAGCTTCGCGAGAGCGCGGGAATTTCCAAAACGATAGTAGAGCTTCTTCGCAGAAACCGCGTCCTCGACGGACTCACGGAAACCAACCAGCTCTCCCTCTTCTAAAAGGAGATCGGTATTCAGAAAAAATGAACGGTGAAGACTCGGTATCGGGCCTTCACCGTTTGTGAATGTGACGGACTCGCATCATCTTATGAACACGAGTGCTAAAAGTAATAGCGCGCATTCGATATCCCGCTCAGGTGAAAAAAGCAAAAACAGCGCGATACCGATTATAAGTATCTCCTCAAATCCGATATCCTTCGGCAAAAAAGAGGCAAGCCGCGTACCCGAGAAAAGAGAACCGAGCGTTTTTTTGAGATCTATGCCGAGAAATCCGCCCCCTGAGACTTTCTCTCTTTGGCATTCCTCACGCTCGCAAGACCTCTCACACTCGCTCTCGCGCGCCTCATCCTTTGGCGAAAATTTTATCTCGCTCTTTATCGGCTCTATCCTCGGTGCCTTAGCATCCGATTGAATAACCTCGCTTAAAAAAGCGGTGCCGTCGTAGTTGTCGGGAACGGATATATCCGCATCGCCTTGAAAATAGCTTCGTGAATACATCGTTATCTCTCCTTCATAACGTCGATCACGTCGATGACGGAAAGCATCGTGTCGATTGCCTTGGCGCGCTCGTTTTTGACGTACGGCTTTAATGCATAGAGCAGCTCGCGCCGTCTTTTCTTAGATTCTGCCCTCGGTACGTTATCCTGTGAGAGCTCACTCTCCTTGGATTGGGCACTTGGCTCGCTTGGTGCCACCGTTGCCACCGACGGCTCGGAATTACCTCCGCCGCCTCCGCCGTCTGCAAGCGTCTTTATTCTTGCAATAATATCGGGATTTTCCATAATTATGCCGATTATCTTCGAAATATCTTGGTTTTCTCCCATTATTTGTCCCCTCGCTTAAGGTCGTTCACAAGTCGCATCGCGCTTGCGAGATTCAGCTTTTCCGCTTCCGATAGAGCCGAGCGCACCTTTCTTATCTCCGTCTCGGATGGCGTTTTTTCGGGCATATTTATGCCCTTAGCCTTAGCAACGGCGCGTATTTCTTCCCAAAGCTCCGCATCGGAAAGCGAGAGCATTGCATCAAGCTTCTTTTTGTCGATCTTCATAAAATTCTCCCTAACAGTTATCAGGCTCTCCGAAAATCAACTCGCGAGCCCCTTCGCTTTAATTATATTCACAACGCGAAAAAGTGATACTGAGTATCGGCGTAACGAACGATCGAGGACGAAGCTTAGCGTGATGAACGATTGAAGACGAAGCTTAGCGTGACGAACGATTGAAGACGAAGCTTAGCGTAACGAAAGATTGAAGACAAAGCTTAGCGAGACGAACGATCGAGGACGAGGATCGACGGGCGAAGCGAGAGGGAAGATAGACTAACGAAGCGTGAAGCATCAAGGCGGAGCGCCGTAAATTTTAAAAAATAAAACGAAAGAGGATAAAAAATGAAATGTCTCGTTTTCTCGGACTCTCATAGCTATTATTACAATATGGCTCGCGCCCTGAAACTCCATCGCGATGCCGAGGTCGTATTTTTCCTCGGAGACGGACTTTCGGATATCGACTATGTGTCAAGCGAGCTCCCAAACGCGAAATTTTTAGCCGTAAGAGGCAATTGCGATATGCGTAGGCTTGCACTCGGGGTCCTGTGTGAAAAGACCGAAATGATAGAAATTATGGGCAAGAGGATAGTATATACCCACGGTGACCTCTACGGTGCCAAATACGGCACTGCAGGGCTCGAAATGCTCGCCTTAGAAAAGGATGCCGATATAGTGCTCTACGGCCACACTCATATTCCTGCGACCGAATATATCTCGGACTACGAAAAGCCCTTTTACCTCTTCAATCCCGGATGCATCGGAAGCTCCTGTGGTACCTACGGTATCCTCACCCTCACCGAAGGCGCGGAGCCCCTATTCTCACACGGAAGTTTCCTTTAATAACTGAGCTTCACGCAGAGGTGTCGGAAACCGACCGCCCAATAACCGAATTTTGTACGCAGGCATCTAAAATTTACCCGTTAGGGTGTAATTTTTACATGCGGGGCAGGTAATTTTTAGATTCGAGGCAGGTAATTTTTAGATGCGACGCAGGTAATTTTCGGCTGCGACGCAGGTAATTTTCGGCTCCAATAATAAATATATAATAAATATTATAACAAACTTATATATAATGAGGAAAGCAAAAGATAAAAATAATAATTAAAGCAAAAAAGAGAGAGCCTCGTTAAGCATCCAAAAGCATTTTGCTAAAGTGATGCTCCGCGTGGGGTTCTCTCTTTTCGTATATACCGTTATCTTTTTTGGTAGAAGATCTTTGCTAAAAGCTTTTCACTTATCGGGAAGCTTGCGGTGAAGGTCGCACCGACACCCTCCTTGTTTTCCGCGGTTATGGTACCGTCCATGCTCTCGGTGAGGTTCTTGGCAATGGAGAGTCCGAGACCGAAGCCCCCTCCGCTTCTCGCCTTGTCTCCGCGGTAAAATCTCTCAAACAGGCGAGGGAGATCGTCCTCGTTGACGTAGGATCCCTCGTTCGTGACGGAAAGTCTTGCAAAACGCTTTCCCTTAGCGAGTGAAACGCGGAGCACAGAACCGCCCTTAGCGTATTTTATGCCGTTGTCGATAAGTATGTGTAAGAGTCTTGCGAGTCTGTCCTCGTTGCCCTTGATGATAACGTTCTTTTTGATATTGCTCTCGATAAGCACGCTCTTCTCGAACGCAACCGCCTCCATCTGAAGAACGGTCCTCTCCGAGATCTCGCTTAAGCTTATTTCCGAAAGCACGATATGCTCGTCCGAGACCTCCGTGCTTGAAAGCTCAAGCATACTGTCAACGAGCCTTCTCATTCGCTCTGCCTCGGATCTTGTGGAGTCGAGCCATTTTTCCCACTCTCCGTTACCGCTTTGAGATTTTATTATATCGGTGTTCGCAAGTATGACGGTCAGCGGCGTTTTCATATCGTGCGAGGCATCCGCGATAAACCTCTTCTGTCCCTCCCACGTCTCCTTAACCGGCTTAATTGCCACGCTTGCGAGAAAATAGCTGAGCGCGATAAAGAGAAGAAGGCAGGCGAAGAGTATCATACCCGCCGCTCGCGTTATCGTTCGTATATTGTTACGCAAAACCTCGACCGAGGTTACCGTCGCGTAATTTTCACCGCCGATGGAGCCCTTAACGAAGAATAGGGAATAGTCCCAAAGGATACCCTCGCTCTTCTCGTTTTCGGTTATAGCCTCTGCCACGCTGTAAAGCAAGGGCTTGGGATCGCTTTCCGCATCGTCCGTGTAGACCTCGGCGATAGTGCCGTCATCGTTAAAAAAGAGCGTCAGCGTTGCAAAATCCGGCTCACCGTTACCGAAAAGCGCGTTCTCCTCGTCGGTTATAGTGCTTTCCGATAAAACTATCCTGTCAGCCGCAAGATACAGTCCGCGTATCATATTCTCGCGCTCCGTACGGTATGTAACTATGCACACCGCCGCGAAAACCACCGCAAGAATGACCGTAACGCAGATGATATTCAGCGAAATAAATTTTCTTTTCAGCTTGTTAAGCATTGTATCTCCTCGATTCTGTATCCAAGCTTCTTTACCGAGGTTATCTGGCATACCGCCCCGATGAATAAGAGCTTTTTGCGAAGGAAGGATACGTACGCCTCAACGTTATTGTCCGAGGCGTTGGAGTCGTAGCCCCAAACCTTAACGATAAGCTCCTCCTTGGAAATTATCTTTTTCGGTGACGAGAGCAGGAGCTTCATTATCTCCGCCTCCTTGAAGCTGAGGCGTATAGCCTTTCCCGTGAGTGCGGACTTGAGCTCCGATTCGTCCGTCACGAGCACGATATCCGCAAAGCAAAGCTCGTTCGGAATTATCTCGGCGCGCCGTCTCGTGAGCGTTCGTATCCTTGCCAAAAGCTCCTCGGTCGAGAAGGGCTTGGTCATATAATCGTCCGCCCCCGAGTCAAGACCTAAGACCTTGTCCTCAACGCTGTTCTTCGCGGTAAGAAGAAGCACGGGCGTGTCCACACGCTCTCGGCGTATTTTTTTGAGTATCTCGATACCGCTCATACCGGGAAGCATTATATCAAGAATTATGCAGTCGTAAATTCCGCTCGATGCGTAGGCGTAGCCCTCGTTACCGTCGTAAACGGTATCGAGCAGGTATTTTTCTCTTTTAACGATCTCCGATATTGCATCTGCAAGATGCTTCTCGTCTTCAACTATAAGAATTCGCATAAGATAAGCTCCTTTTTATCTATTGTATAACAAAACGCGAAAAAATTCAATATTTTTGCCTCATAAATAAAAAAATATAAAGCGCAAAATACGAAAAAAGGAGAAGCCTATGAGGTTATTGATAGCAGAAGACGATCCAAAGCTTTTAAAAAGCCTCGTTCACATAGATCTCCGTCTCTAGTATCAAAGCAAGTGCCGATAAGGATCGGTTTAAGAATATTAAGTCAAAGGCTTGATGAATTCAAAGCCGCGCCTATAGTACGGATACGGGTATAGAAGAAAATAAAAAAGACGGTGAATATCTTTGAAAGGCTCGGTAAACCTTTCTCGGACACACCGTCTTTTTTGCTTTTTTGTAAATATATGTTTTCAAAACGCCTGCTTTGAGGCTAAAATTGCTCTTATTTTCTCGGCAACGCTCTCGCAAACCGATACTGCGGTATCGAGCTCCGAGCTCTCTGTCATTATTCGGACGACGGGCTCCGTTCCCGATGGGCGAACGAGTATCCTTCCGCTCTCGGCAAGCCGATTCTCTGCATCACGGATAACGCTTTTTATAAGAGGATCGTCACCAAAGGCGCGCTTGCCCTCCTCGTCTGCCGAAACGTTCACAAGGTGCTGAGGATACTTTTTCATAACCGAGGCAAGCTCCGAAAGAGGCTTCTTCGTCTCGGCAAGCCTGTTTAAAAGATAGATCGCGGTGAGCTGACCGTCACCCGTTGTAGCCGCCTCGCGTATGATAACGTGTCCCGATTGCTCGCCACCGAGCGCGTATCCGCTTTTGACCATTTCTTCAAGCACGTATCTGTCACCGACCTTGGTGGCAACGAAGGCGAGCGAGTTATCCTCGGCAAATTTCGTAAGACCGTAATTTGACATAACGGTACCGACCACGGTGTCCCCCGAAAGTTTTCCTTTTTCTCTCATAGCAAGGGAGAGTATCGCGAGAATAAGATCACCGTCGACCTCATTTCCGCGCTCGTCTATCGCGAGAAATCTGTCTGCATCTCCGTCAAAGGCAATTCCGATATCGGCACCGCTCGATAAAACTCGCTCGCGGAGCAGGGAGAGATGAGTCGAGCCACAGCCACGGTTGATATTCACGCCGTCGGGCGAGCAACCTATATACTCTGCCACGAGTCCCGCGCTATCGAAAACCTCGCGTGCGGTAGAGACGGCAGAGCCGTTTGCACAGTCGACCACCGCGCGAATACCCGAAAGACCGTATTGAACGTAGCTCTTAAGATAGTCACGGTATTCGTCCTTAAGCTCCTCCTTTGGAACGAGCCTTGCCTTTTCTCCGTCGGCACCGTATCCTTCGGTATAGTCCTTTGATCCCTCCGAGAAAATTATATCCTCGATAGCCTCTTCCTCTTTGTCGGTAAGCTTAAATCCGTCCGAGCCGAAGATCTTTATTCCGTTGTATTCGTATGAGTTATGCGATGCAGATATCATAATTCCTGCATCGTAGCCGTGCTTCTT
>JBGVKA010000262.1:0-2752 GCA_045129715.1 Eubacteriales bacterium
AGGGCGTGGGAGAGGAAGAAGACGGTGTCCTGGACACCGAGGGCACGAAGCCTAAGGATGACGGCGAAGAGAAGGATAAGGAGAACGAGAACGGCTCCGTCGGAGGCGGTCTTACGATCCAATATCCCACGCGCGAAGAAATTATAGCGGCGGCTAAAAATAACGGTCAGATGCCGCTTGAAATGAGTGACGGATCTCTTCTCGTTTCCATAGCGGATTTCACGGAGTATATCTATTACGATGCCGCAAACATCGTAACGATTGCCGTTGGAGTTACGGTGCTTACGATATTCCTTATGCTTTATTTCCAGAACATCCTTTCTAAGATCTCGGGACTTGCCAAGGACGTAACAAAGGTTTACGAGGTCGATATGAATACGCCTATAAGAACGCGCAAGGGTGACAACGAGCTCGCTCAGCTGACGAGAAACGTTGAGCAGATGAGAAGCTCGATGATGCTAAGCTTGGAAAAGGAAAAGGAAGCTATAAGTGCCAATACCGAGCTTATCACCTCTATGTCTCACGATATAAGAACTCCTCTCACCGTCCTTCTCGGATATCTTGATATTATGAAGGAATCAACCGACGACGCTAATATGCAGGAATATCTCAAGGCGTCGGAGGTGACGGCAATGAGGCTTAAAGATCTCTCGGACGATATGTTCAGATATTTCCTCGTTTTCGGAGGAAAGAGTATAGAGGCGGACCTTGTGGAGTACAACGCAAAAACGCTCATAGATCAGCTTCTGTCGGAGCATATTCTCTTGCTCAGGGAGAGAGGATATTCCGTGGTGTTTGAGAGCGGACTTAAGGACGACGATACGCGCGTTCTTACCGATGCACCTAAAATAATGCGAGTGGTAGATAATATTTTCTCGAATATTTACAAGTACGCAGACGTTAACTGCGATATTACTATAAAGACCGAAATCAAGGATAAATACCTATCCGTGTGCGTTTTGAACAAGATATCCAAGAGTCGCGACGGCGCGGAAAGCAACGGAGTCGGTCTCAAGACCTGTAAAAGACTTTGCGAGGCACTTTCGGCTCGCTTTGAGTATACGGCGGAGAGTGAGAGCGAGGGAGAATTTTCCGTTCGCATCGACCTCCCGATAGCAAACGAGGGGGAGAGTGTTAGTGATGAAGCTTAAATTCGTGGGCTCCGAGTCGTTTTACGCCTCCTTCTCCTCTCTTAGCGAGGAGGAGATCGACGCTACGCGTGAGATGATCCTCTCGGGCGAGGGCTTCGAGGGATTTGACGTGGCGTATTCCTATTTTGACGGCTGTCTCCTTATGAGATATTATTCCGACGATGCGGGATATCACTTCGAAGCACCGTTGCCTCTTCGCGACGATGCGGACGTTCAGGGAGCGTATGCGGCTATATCGGAATATTGCGTAGCCGAGGCTATTGCGGAGACCGTTGTCGGAATTCCGCCCGAGGAGCTTGACCTTATGCTTCGCGGTGCCGAAAGATACTCGCTTGCCGAGGACGAGGACGGCAACCTTGCCGTGAGGATCGTAACCGAATGTATGGAATGCGAGTTCGTGCCCGAGACTATGTACGACGACGTTTATCTTGGTGAATTTGCATCGTCTTACGCTCCGAAATATGAGAAATTGATCAAGGATGCAAACCTTAATTGTCATTTCGGATACAATATACTTGACGATATCCCGAACGGAACGGGAATTGACTTTATCGAAAATGCGAGAGCGGAGTTTGAAAGATCCGAGTCGATAACTCTTGCGGCAACGGTTGACGAGAACGGAGAGAACGTCTTCGTCGGCGAGGGCGTGCTCTACGCCTTTGACGGTAGAGGTAAGGCGTGTGTCTCCTTCAGAGTTCTTCCCGAGTACCACAGAATAGGCATCGGAAGAAAAATATTCTCAGGGCTTCTCGGTGTTGCCAAACAGATAGGCTTAAAGAAGGTCGTTGCCGAGGTAAAAAAAGAAAATCTTCCGTCGCTCAACCTGCTTTTGGGATTTGCCGAGGGGGAAGAGAAAACCGACAGGATCGTGTTTGAATTTGATCTTGGTGTGCTATAATATATATAATGTAGTAAAAATTACCTAAAAACATTCTTTACACTATATGTTTTTTTGTCAAAGGGTAAAAAAGTTCAAAAAACTATTGACAATCATCGGTTGAAATGTTACAATATATCGGTATTATCGGGAAAAAGGGATAACTATGCCATTTTGCCGTTAATATAAAGCTCGTCGGACATGCAATGTGCGGCGGCGCAGAAAACAAATATTTTAAAGAAGGAGGAAAATCATGCCAACCTTTAACCAGCTCGTAAAAAAAGGTCGTAGCGACAAGACTTTCAAGTCTAAGTCTCCCGTTCTTCAGAGTGGATTCAACACTCTTCGTAACGAAGCTACAGATAAGACCTCGCCCCAGAAGAGAGGCGTTTGCACTAAGGTTACAACCACTACCCCCAAGAAGCCTAACTCGGCTCTTCGTAAGATCGCCAGAGTAAGACTTACCAACGGAATGGAAGCTACTTGCTATATTCCCGGTATTGGCCACAACCTTCAGGAGCACTCTGTTGTTCTCATTCGTGGCGGCCGTGTTCGTGACCTTCCCGGTGTACGTTATCACATTATTCGTGGTACTCTTGATACTCAGGGTGTTGCAAACCGTAAGCAGAGCCGCTCCAAGTACGGAGCAAAGCGTCCGAAGAAATAATTAAAAGGTACGTTTTCGGACAAAAATGTGCTCACGTGCTGTGATGTTAAAGTTGTT
>JBGVKA010000263.1:0-4367 GCA_045129715.1 Eubacteriales bacterium
GGCGAGTTATACATTCACTGATATGCCAAGCCTGCGCCTTGGATAAGAAAAAAGCACTGTGAAAACAGTGCTTTTTTCTGGCGGAGAAGAACGGATTTGAAGCTTCGCGCCGGTTACGCGACCTACACCCTTAGCAGGGGCGCCTCTTCACCACTTGAGTACTTCTCCATAAAACAGACCGTGGTTCGATAATCTGCCCGATTATTATATCAACTTTTTTCGTATTTGTCAAGCCTTTTACAGCAAAATCTCAATATTTTTTTGAAAGTTTCTTTTCTCTTGTGTTTATTTCTTTTTTATTCGTTGATTTTTGTAACAATATTTCACCCTTTTTCGTTTTTCATATTTCGTTTAAGCTCTTCGTTGCCTGCGGATCGATAATGGATCAAGGCAAGGCGGTTGCGTGATATTGAGAAGATCCCGTGGTTCGAGATCGTTTTTTCGCTCGATATAGACAAATTGAGCTCTTGATATGCGTAAAAAGGCAAAACAAAAAAGGGTTTTCTTCCTCTTCGAAAAAATAATAAAAAAATATAAATTATTTTCGAAAAAGCTATTGACAAACAAACTCTTTTCTGCTATAATACCAATCTTCGCTGGTGTGGCTCAATGGCAGAGCAGCTGATTTGTAATCAGCAGGTTGTTGGTTCGACTCCGATCACCAGCTCCATAATTTGGGGGAATTCCCGAGCGGCCAAAGGGGGCAGACTGTAAATCTGTTGTCACTGACTTCGCTGGTCCGAATCCAGCTTCCCCCACCAAACAAAAACACCGATCCTCGTGATCGGTGTTTTTGTTTGCTGAGAGAAGCTGTTGGCACAGCGTCGGTTTACCGTCGCGGGCCGCATACCAACGCAAAGCGTTGGTATCTTGCGTAATGCGGTGCAACAAGCCCCACATTAACCAAAGCGGAACAATTATCGCAAACTGATCCCCGCATAGCAATACCCAGCTTTCACCGATCCTTAGCGTGATGTCCTTAACGGACAAATCACGCATCGAGATAAATCCCTCGCGGGATTTTCGATATACGCCTGTGGCGTTCGATATGTGCTGACGCACTCGATATGTTTGCTGCGCAAACGAGGGATTTATCTCATATCGAATTGGCGCGTAGCGACAATATATCGAGTTCGAGCAAAGCGAGAACATATCGAGTCAACGAAGTTGACATATCGACAGAAGAAAAAATGAGAGCAATAGTACAATTTAATCCTGTGTGCTTGCTCTTTCTGTTTATATAGGGGTTTGGGCTTAGCCCATAAAGCATGTATATCTCTGCAAAGCATACACACCGGCTCTCACAATAAACCTCTTACACCTTGATTTATTGATAAATTTATGGTATAATGGCTTATCTTTATACTTTATCTAACTTTTTGGGAGAGCTTTATGGAAGATCAAAACGCTTCGGTGCTTAATAAGACCGTGTCGGTTTTATTTGCGATATCGTTAGTTTTTCTGATAATTTCGTTTTCTATCTGCTTGCCGATCTATGTTCGTCCGTTTTATTATATACAGATAGAGCCTCTTAATATAGAGGAAGAGACCGGGCACACGAAGGAAGAGCTTAAGGATGCCTACAACGAGCTCATGGATTACCTGACGGGTGACGAGGAGTTTGGCGTTGGAGTCTTTAAATACTCCGAAAGCGGAAAGAGTCATTTTTACGACTGCAAGCTCCTGTTCAGTCTTAACACTAAGGCTTTTGCCGTTTCGCTCTCGTTTTGCGCTTTGGTGCTCCTTATATATAAAATAATGAAGAAAAGACTTTGGCATCCGTTTGGACTAAATATATCGTTTTTTGCGGCGGTGGGAACGCTTCTTGCTTTTGTCGTGACGGGTATCCTCGTTGCACTTGATTTCGAAAGCGCGTTTCAGATTTTCCACAGAATATTCTTCCCCGGGAAAACGAACTGGACCTTTAAGGTAAAGGAGGACCCGATAATACTCGCGCTTCCTATCGGATTTTTCGCAAGCTGTGCGGTTCTTATTTTAGTATCGATCCTGTCCATCTGCATTACCCTTATCATCACCGCTCTCTTAAAGCGCAGACGGAGTAGAAATTCCGCACTTTAAGAAATATTTTTCAACAAAAAAAGACTGCCGAGCTATATCGACTCGGCAGTCTTTTATGCATTTTTATGCTTTTTGTAAATATTAGTTAGCAGCCTTTACGATTGCGGTGAACTTATCGGTCTTAAGAGATGCTCCTCCGATGAGTCCTCCGTCAACGTTTACCTTAGAAAGAAGCTCTGCAGCGTTAGCGTCGTTCATAGAACCGCCGTACTGTACGGTTACGGTCTCTGCTACGTCCTTACCGTAAACCTCTGCGATAGCCTCACGAACGTATCCGTTGCCCTCGTCAGCCTGATCTGCGGTAGCGGTAACACCGGTACCGATAGCCCATACGGGCTCGTATGCAACTACGATGTTCTTAAGCTGATCCTTGGAGATGCCGGTAAGAGCCATCTTAGTCTGATACTTAAGAAGAGTCTCGGTATAGCCGAGCTCTCTCTGCTCGAGAGTCTCACCCACGCAAACGATCGCGGTAAGACCTGCGTTTACTGCTGCAAGGGTGCGAAGGTTAACGGTCTGATCGGTCTCACCGAAATACTGACGGCGTTCGGAATGTCCGATTACA
The DNA here is from genome assembly GCA_045129715.1 of Eubacteriales bacterium. Taxonomy (GTDB): domain Bacteria; phylum Bacillota; class Clostridia; order Oscillospirales; family CAG-272; genus UBA1740. The sequence goes on from JBGVKA010000263.1 coordinate 2,645, forward strand.
ACGTACTTAACGCCTGCCTCAACGAGCATTTCTGCACTGATCTCGCCGGTATAAGCACCGGATGCCTTAAAGTGAACGTTCTCTGCACCGATATTGATGTTAGTGCCCTTTGCCGCCTCAACTGCAGCGGGGATATCGATAGCGGGTACGCAAAGAACTACGTCGCACTTATCCATTCCCTTTACCATGGGAGCAAGCTCCTCGATGAAGGCCTTGGTCTGTGCGGGAGTCATATTCATCTTCCAGTTTCCTGCAATTACTGTTCTTCTCATTTTGTTTTCCTCTTTATATTAGTATATTACGCACCAAAATCCGACCTTGAAGTCGGATTTTGATGCTGTTTTTTTAATTATTTATCCATAAGGCAGGAGATGCCGGGAAGATCCTTACCCTCAAGGAACTCGAGAGATGCTCCGCCACCGGTGGAGATGTGAGTGATCTTATCTGCATAACCAAGCTGCTCGCAAGCTGCTGCGGAGTCACCGCCGCCTACGATGGTGATAGCTGCGCTCGAAGCAAGAGCCTGAGCAACTGCGTTGGTTCCCTTTGCAAGAGTGGGGTTCTCAAATACGCCCATAGGACCGTTCCAAACAACAGTCTTTGCGTTCATAACCGCGTTTGCAAACATCTCGGAGGTCTTAGGACCGATATCAAGGCCTTCCATATTTGCGGGGATAGCGTCTGCCGCTACGTAGTTGATATCAACGGGAGCGTCGATGGGGTTGGGGAAGGATGCCGCAACAACGGTATCAATGGGAAGAAGAAGCTCTACGCCCTTCTCCTTTGCCTTAGCCATCATCTCACGGCAGTAATCAAGCTTGGTATCGTCAAGAAGAGAGTTACCAATGCCGTAGCCCTGAGCTGCAAGGAAGGTGTATGCCATTCCGCCGCCGATGATAAGAGTGTCAACCTTAGTAAGAAGGTTGTCGATTACGTTAAGCTTATCTGCAACCTTTGCGCCGCCAAGAATAGCAACGAAAGGTCTTTCAGGATTCTCAAGAGCCTTGCCCATTACGGAAATTTCCTTCTGGATAAGGTATCCGCAAACTGCGGGGATATAATCTGCAACGCCTGCGGTGGAAGCGTGTGCTCTGTGAGCTGCGCCAAACGCATCGTTAACGAAGAGATCTGCGAACGAAGCAAGCTCCTTTGCAAGAGTGGGATCGTTCTTGGTCTCGCGAGCATCAAATCTGGTGTTCTCGATAAGAACTGCCTTGCCTGCCTCAAGAGCGGCGATCTTAGCCTTTGCGTCCTCGCCTACGATATCCTCAGCAAATGCTACGGTATCTGCACCGAGAAGCTCGTTAAGTCTTACACATACGGGCTTAAGAGTAAGCTTCTTCTTATCGTTCTTAAGTGCCTTTTCAAGATATTCAGCGGTTGCTGCAGCCTTTTCTGCCTCGGGAAGAGCTTCTACTGCCTTCTTCTCCTTCTTGGTGAGACCGAATCCCTCGGTGAAGATAGAGTGAGGCTTGCCCATGTGAGAGCAAAGAATTACCTTTGCACCGTTTTCAAGAAGATACTTGATTGTGGGAAGAGCGGCAACGATTCTCTTGTCAGAGGTGATAACGCCATCCTTCATAGGTACGTTGAAGTCGCAACGAACGAGCACGGTCTTGCCGGCTACGGCTACGTCTTCAATGGTTTTCTTGTTGTATGCTGCCATTTTTTTGTTCTCCTTTTAGAGTATATTTTATTATTTATTATTTCATACGTATTTATA
>JBGVKA010000264.1:0-5950 GCA_045129715.1 Eubacteriales bacterium
GAAAGTTCCTTGCCTGCCCGGGATATCCCGATTGTAAGAACACGAAGGCTATCGATAAGTCCGGCAAGCTCCTTGAGCAAAGCGAAGCAAAGGAGCCGACGCTTGCAGGCTTCAAGTGCGAAAAGTGCGGCTCTGAGATGGTCGTAAGACAGGGAAGATACGGCGCATTCTACGCCTGCTCGGATTATCCGCGCTGCAGCTTTACAAAGCAGAAGGTAACCGACACAGGAGCAAGCTGTCCTATCTGCTCCTCGAAAATCGTGGCAAGACACGGCAAGGGCAAAATGGTATTTTACAGCTGTGAAAAATATCCCGAGTGCGATTTCTCCACGTGGGATAAGCCTCTTACCGAAAAATGTCCGTGCTGTAATGATAATCTTTATTACAGAAAAACAAAAAGAGCGGTTGTATGCAAAAATCCCATTTGCGATTACAAGCGCGACGAAGAAATAATGGATGACAACAAATGAGCGATAAAAACGTAATCGTTATAGGTGCCGGACTTGCAGGAGCCGAGGCGGCTTGGCAAATAGCGAAAATGGGCGTTTCGGTCGAGCTTTACGAAATGAAGCCGCACAAACGCTCGCCCGCGCACCACAGTGATAATTTTGCCGAGCTCGTTTGCTCGAACTCATTGCGCTCAAATCAGCTCAATAACGCGGTAGGATTACTTAAGGAGGAACTTAGAAAAATGGGCTCCTTGATAATGGAGGCCGCGTATGCAACCGAGGTTCCGGCAGGTAGTGCGCTCGCGGTAAACCGTACCGATTTCAGCGCGTATATAACCGAAAAGATCAAAAATCACCCCCTCATCACTGTTCACGAGGAGGAGGTAACGAGCATCGATAAGGAAAAGATCACCGTCGTTGCATCCGGTCCTCTCACCTCCGAGGCACTCGCCGAGGATATAGTAGGCATCACCGGTGGCGGAGAGCTTCATTTCTTTGATGCGGCGGCTCCCATCGTTGATTTTACGACCGTGGATATGAGCAAGGCGTTCTTTGCATCAAGATACGGTAAGGGAGATCCCGAGGATTATCTCAACTGTCCTATGACGAAAGAGGAATACGATGCCTTTTATAACGAGCTCGTTAAGGCGGAGACCGCGCCTCTTAAGGCATTCGACAAGGAGCTTCAGGAGGACCTTACGGTCTTCGAGGGATGTATGCCCGTAGAGGTCATGGCGTCTCGCGGATACGATACCCTGAGATTCGGTCCGATGAAGCCCGTAGGCTTACCGTTGCCCACAACGGGCGAGGATGCCTTTGCTACGGTTCAGCTCAGACGTGAGAATCGCGAGGGAACGATGTATAACATCGTTGGCTTCCAGACTCACCTCACGTTCGGAGAGCAGAAGAGAGTTTTCAGAATGATTCCGGGACTTGAGAACGCAGAGTTCTTCAGATACGGAGTTATGCATAGAAATACTTATATAAATTCACCCGGAAAGCTTACCAAGACGTACCGTATGGCAGAATATCCCACACTTTTCTTTGCAGGTCAGATGACGGGTGTTGAGGGATACGTCGAATCCGCTTCCTCAGGCTTCGTTGCAGGAGTCAACGCGGTTCGACTTGCTCTTGGTAAGAGCGAAATAGTTTTCCCGAAAGAAACCGAAATAGGAGCACTCGCGAGCTACGTCTCCGAGGGCGGAGTTTCATCGCATTTCCAACCGATGAACGCAAATTTCGGTATAATAGCTCCATTTGAGAAAAAAATTAAAGGAGGCAAAAAATTCAGAAACGAGGCGTATGCCGCACGTTCTCTTGAAATAATAGAGGCGAATTTCTCGAATTTTGAAGATATATGAGAGTATTAGTAGACGTAATGAGCGGTGATAACGCTCCTCTTGAGCTCATCAAGGGCGCAATTGACGCAGCTATACAGTATAGTGAGCACGAGATCGTAATAATCGGTGACGAGAACGTTATTTCGGATACCGTAGTAAAGAACGAGCTTCAGCTTGGAAAAATAACCATTCGCCACGCACCCGACGTGATCAATATGGAGGATAGAGCTCTCGCGGTAGTTCGCGAAAAGAGAGAATCCTCTATGAGCATAGGCTTGAAGATGCTTGCCGCAGGTGAGGGTGACGCCTTCGTTTCGGCCGGCAACACCGGTGCGCTTATTACCGGAGCAACCCTTATCGTTAAGAGAATAATGGGTATCAACAGAGCGGCGATCGCATCTATATTGCCTCTTTCAAAGCCCGTTCTCCTTATGGACTCCGGTGCGAACCTCAACGTAACGTCGGATAATATACTTCAGTTTGCATTTATGGGTGCTAAGTATATGGAGAAGATATATAACGTTGAAAGACCTAAGGTAGGTCAGCTTAACAACGGCACCGAGTATAATAAGGGTAACGCTCTTCAGATAGAGTCTTATCAGATGCTCACCGAGAGCGGTCTTAATTTCGTCGGTAACGTTGAGTCGAAGGAGGTTCCCTTCGGCGTGTGTGATGTATTGGTATGTGACGGCTTCACCGGAAACATATTCTTAAAATCCATTGAGGGTATGGGCAAGTTCCTTATGGGAACTCTCAAGGACGTTCTTCGTACGAATTTCGTTACTATGGCGTCGACTCTCACAATGAAGACCAAGATAAAGGAGCTTAAGACTCAGTTCGATGCATCCGAGCACGGCGGAGCTCCCATTCTCGGTATTTCGCGCCCCGTAATAAAGGCGCACGGCTCTTCCAATGCGAAGGCAATCAAAAACGCTATTCGTCAGGCGATATTCTTCGTAAATACGGGAATTAATGACGATATCGCAAGCTATGCACTTGACTATGATGACAAGAAGCTTCTTGCGGATGCTGAAAAGCTTTATACACAGCCTTAAAAATTAAGAAGGGGGATGCAGATGGCAATAGGTAAAAGCTTCGAAGAATTGGAAGCAAGACTCGGATACGTCTTTTCTAACGGAACGTATCTTGAAAATGCTTTGACACATTCCTCCTATTCAAACGAATATAAAAGCAGAGGTATGACGATCCCCTCGAATGAAAGACTTGAATTTCTCGGTGACGCGGTTCTTGAGATCGCAGTTTCGGAGTATCTTTACGATAATTTCAAGGCTTACGGCGAGGGACGGCTCACCAGAATGCGTCAAAATCTCGTGTGCGAGCGCACGCTTGCCAAAATAGCGTCGTCTCTGAGTCTCGGAGAGCATATTCACCTCGGACGAGGCGAAGAAAGTGATTGCAGAACCAGACCTAAGGTGCTTGCGGATACTCTTGAGGCGGTCTTCGGTGCCGTTTTCTTGGATTCAAGAGAGCGCGGAAGTGACGAGTATAAGAGTGTTATAACGAATCTTTTTGCCGAAGAAATAACGATCTCCGAAACGACGGGAGCGTACGACTTTAAAACGATGCTCCAGCAGTTTATCGAGAAGGACGGCTCTGCCACTCTTGAATACGAGGTCGTTGAGGAAAGCGGTCCCGAGCATAAAAAGAAATTCACCGTTGTGGCTAAGGTCAATAACAACGACGTGGGCAGGGGAACCGCCTTCAGTAAAAAGGATGCAGAGATGCAGGCGGCACGCGGAGCATTGATGCTCTTTGGCTTTAAATTTTAACCGTTATGAAGAAAAGACATATTAATATTCCCGCTTTTATCCCTCATCTCGGGTGCCCGAATAATTGCACGTTCTGTAATCAGAAGACGATCTCCGGTGTCAAGAATTTTGATCCGGACAGCGTTATTCCGATCATCGAAGAGGCTTTGTCAACGGTAGGCGAAAGCGATACCGCGGAAATAGCGTATTTCGGTGGCTCGTTTACGGGTATTGACAGAGATTTGATGGAAAGACTTCTTTCCATATCGAAGGGATATCTCGACGAGGGAAGGGTAAGCTCGGTAAGATGCTCCACCCGTCCCGATTATATAAACGATGAAATTCTTGACGTTCTCGTAAAATACGGTGTTGACACCGTAGAGCTTGGGCTTCAAAGCGTATCGGAAGACGTCTTGTCGGTCTGTAAGCGCGGTCACACCTTCAGCGACGAGGCGGAGGCTTGCAAAAGGATCAAGGCTCGCGGCTTAAGACTCGGCGGACAAATGATGATAGGTCTTCCGTCGTCAACGCTTGAGGATGAGATCGAAACGGCGCGTTTTATCGCTTCATCGGGAGCATCCGAGGCAAGAATATATCCCACGGTAGTCTTTCGCGATACGGAGCTTTGCCGCAGTGCCATTTCAGGTGAATACGTTCCGTTATCCGTAGAGGATGCGGTATCTCGCTCCGCAAAGGTATTCGGGATATTCGTCAGCGCGGGTGTTAAGGTACTCAGGATAGGTCTTTGCGACTCCGAAAACCTTCATAGTGAGGATACGTATTTTGCGGGACCTAACGAGGCGGCTCTCGGAGAGCTCGTAATAAACCGTTATTATCTCGATCTTTTGAAAGAAAAGCTCGATGGATCGAGTATAGAAAAAGGCTCCGAGCTTTTTATATACGTCCCAAAAGGACATACGTCAAAGGTCATCGGACAGCATAGAAAGAATAAAAATCATCTTCTTAAGGAGTACGCCTTTTCCAAGATCAAGATCATCGAAAGTGATGATCTTGCGGAATACGACGTATTTCTGAGGATAGAAGAGAGGAAATAGAATGTATTTAAAATCACTTGAATTGCACGGCTTCAAGTCCTTCCCAAACCGAACGGTATTGACCTTCGAGCGAGGCGCTACCGTTATAGTAGGACCTAACGGAAGCGGAAAATCGAATATATCCGACGCTATGCGTTGGGTTCTCGGTGAGCTTTCCAGCCGTAATATCCGAGGAACGAAGATGGAGGACGTTATTTTCGGCGGAACCGATGAAAGACGTCCTATGGGATTTGCTGAGGTTTCGGTAACCTTTGACAACTCAGATCCCGACCACCGTCTTGATTCGGAGTTCGATGAGGTCGTAGTAACCAGAAGATACTACAGAACCGGTGACAGTGAATATCTCATCAACAGAGAGCCTAAGCGTTTGAGAGATATTTACGAGCTCTTTATGAATACCGGTGTAGGTCGTGAGGGTTATTCGATCATCGGTCAGGGTAAGGTTGCCGAAATAGTTTCCAAGAAGAGTGACGAAAGACGTAACATCTTCGAGGAGGCGGCAGGTATTTCAAAATACCGTCACAGAAAAGAGGAGTCCGAAAGAAAACTTAAAAACACTCAGGATAACCTCGATCGTGTAAAGGATATTCTTACCGAGCTTGAAAACCGTGTAGGACCTCTTGAAAAGGAGGCTGAAAAGGCTCGTAAGGGACTTGCTATATACGAGGAAAAGAAGAGAGCTGACGTTTCTCTTTGGCTTTATGACACAAAACAGATAAGAGAGGATATATCGGGTGCGGAGAACGCGCTTAAGCTTTCACGCAACGAGCTTGAGATAGTTGAGCAGATAATCAGCGATCTCAACGCGCAGAACGACGATATATTCAATAAGCTCCAGGAAAATAAGGCTAATTCCGGCCGAGTATTCGATAAGATCAGAGAGACCACGGAAAGCTTACATAAGCTTGACAACGCGCTTCGCGTAGCTGAATCTCAGTTTGCGCATTCCGCAGAGCTTATTGCACAGTGCAACGAAAGAATAGAAGAGATCACAAAAAGTGAGTCTAACGTAAACCAGACGAGAAAGACTTACGACGACAGACGTCTTGAGCAGGTAACCGAGCACAAGAATCTTATGGATCAAAGGCTCGAGTTCCTCTCTCTTCAGCAGGAGGTATCTCTTAAGGTTCAAACTATCAAGCGCGAGCTTGAGGAGGCACTCGACGAGCTTACGGTTGAAGAAAATTCCGCCACCGATCTCAAGGTCAGGATCGACGTATTGAAATCCTCTAAGATCACGGACGGCACCAAGTCTCAGGATCTTGAAGCGGAGATAGAGAAATACGAGGAGGAGGGCGTTGCCCTCAAGGAAGAGGCGGATAGATGTGAGGCTAACG
>JBGVKA010000265.1:0-3887 GCA_045129715.1 Eubacteriales bacterium
AAGTCCGCGGCCCATATCGGTTATAAGCTGCTGTCCGCCCTTGGAGAAGATGAAGGAGCCAACGTCGTTGTGGTTATGGTGCTCGCCGTTGTTTCCGCCCTTTGCCGCAAATCCGTAAGCGGCAGTTCTCTTAACGAACCACTTGGATTCGTCAGCGTAGTATTCAGCCGATTCCCCCATGCTTACGGGATTATCGTAGATATCGGGATCAAGCCAGGTTGCCGCGCGCATTATAAGGCATGTGCGGAAGCAGTTGTCTCTTATGTAAGAGAATTCGGGAGAATATACCTTAACGTCATTGGGATAAAGATTCTTGAGGTAGTGAAGAAGACCGATATGGTAGCTGAGCTCGTCACCGCCGTCCGCGAAGGAAACGGAGGAGGTTCCCGAAAGGAACATCTTCTGAATGAAGGTCGAGATAACGCGCACCTTGTCGCGCGCGAAATAATCGTCAGCACCCTCGGTAAAGGTCTTGAGCATATCTGCGTATACGGTGAAGAAGCCGAAGCCGTAGTGCCAGTATCCCGTACCCTCAAGGCAGTATCCGTCACTGCCGAAGCCGGAAAGGAAGTTTTCCATAACGCCTGCGATCCTATCCTTTACCTCGGGGAAGAGATCGGGGCGCATAAGCATAAACGTGCATCCAACGGAGCCCGAGCAAACCGCCGCCCAGTTGTTAGTGCATCCGTTAGCCCACCAGAAGCTTCTCTCGCTCATAAACGAGTCGATTATTCTCGTCTGTACCTCGATCTTGATCCTGTCCTTTACGATCTTGTCAAGTCTGTCACCGAGTGTGGTGTATATCTCGGAAAGCGTAAATCCGGTCTCCGATGCGAAAAGATCGATAAAGGTCTTATCGTACACCTCAAGCTTGGGATGATGCGCGGGAACGCTCCAGGTGTATTCGTCGCAAACCGCGAAAATGATATCGTTAAGGAAGTTGATGTATTTTTCTTCCTCGGGATAGATAAGAGAGAGGATAGCGGAGGTGGTGAGCATTCCTCTGCGTCTGAAATACTGTCCCTCGTAAATACGGCGGTCACCGCTTACGAAGAATCTCTTGAAATCACTGTATTTGAGCTCGGTGATGGTCTTGCCCTCACAGTACTTTTCCCAGTCGGCAAGTCTTTCATCAAGATAAGTTTTATAATGTTCGTCGTTTCTTACAACCTCAGACCAGAATTTAGGATCTGCGGCTTTACCAAGTAAATTCATAAGCACTCCTTGTTTACCTTTATGCAGGGATTTTTATTCAAAGATGAGAGTGAGCTCATCGGCACCGTTCTTAAGAACGAAATCGGCAAAATAAACCGTGGTCTTCTTAGAGGTCTCCTTCTCGCAAAGGCAAACGTCCGCGGCATTGCTGTCAAAGCTGATGGTGAGCTCGCCTGCTGTGACCTTGTTACCGTCAAGCGTAGGCTTTACGCGAAGCGCGATTCTGTCGGTGATCTTTTCGCTTCCGGTGTATACGAACTTGTCGTTGAGAGTTACCGTGCTATCGGTGAAGGAGAAGCTTCTTACGATGCTCTTAACGTTTTCGTCACCGTACGCGCCTGCAATATCTGAGCTGAATACGCCGTTCTCGTACTTAGTACCGCACGAGGAGAATTCGGGACCGAATTTCTGGATAACGTCACCGAAATAGGGAGCTGAGTGACCGAGAGAGGAGCATTCGATAAAGCCGTATCTCGTCTCCTTGTTGAAATACTGCTGAGAGTAAACGCCGGGGCCGAGGTCGGTTACGATCTGTCTGCCGTTCTTTGCGATGATGAAGGAGCCGACGTCATTCTGGTTGTGCTCCTCACCGTTATGACCTGCCTTAGCGGCAAAGCCGTAATTTTCGGTCCTCTTTATTAACCACTCTGTATCTGCGCCGTAGTATTCTGCGGAGGCGTTGTCCTCTGCGGGATTATAGTAAATATCCTCGTCAAACCAGGTAGCACCGCGAACGAGCCAGTTAAAGCGTCCGCATGCGTCGAGGATGTAGGAATACTTGGGAGAATATACCACAACGTCGGGATACTCGTGCTTAAGGAAGTGGAGAAGACCGATGTGGTAATCGAGCTCCTCAGTACCGTCGGAGAAGCTTACTCCATTGTTGCCGGAGAGGAACATCTTCTGAATAAAGGTCGCGATAGCGTGTACCTTGGGACGCTCGAAGTAGTTGTACTCGCCGTTCGAGAAGGTTCTGAGCATATCTGCGTAAGCACAGAAGAATCCGAAGCCGTAATGCCAGTAGTGAGTTCCTTCACCGCAGAAGCCGTCATCCTTGTAGCCTAAAAGGAAGTTCTCGATCGCAAAATCGAGGCGAGGCTTCAATTCGTAGTACATATCGGGGAAGAGGAGCATAAGAGTGCATCCAACGGAGCCCGAGCAAACTGCCGCCCAGTTAGCCTTGTTGGTGGTAGCCCAGCCCCAAGTCTTAACGTTTACGAAGGAATCTATAACTCTCCACTTGATCTCAGCCTTTATGCGCTCCTTGATAAGCGGATCGAGTCTGTCCTCAAGAAGAGTGTATATTTCTGCAAGAGTGTAAGCGGTCTCGCAGGCGAAAAGGTCGAGATGAGTTCTGTTTACAACCTCGATAGAGCGCGGAATATGTGCAGGGATGGACCAGGAATACTCGTTACAAACGGCGAAGATCTTGTCCATCGCGTATTCGAGATATTTCTCCTCCTCAGGATAAACGAGAGCGAGTACCGCCGCAACCTCCATCTGCACTCTGTTTCTGTAATAGGGTGCCTGGAAGACGGTTCTGTTACCGGTAAGACCGTAAAGACGGAATTCGGTGTACTTAAGAGCGTCAAGCTTATCGCCAACGCAAAGCTTCTCCCACTTTTCGTTCAAGAAGCTTCTGTAGTCCTCGAAGCACGCCTTGTTTCTGACGTCCTCGGACCAGAATTTAGGGTTGTTACCCTTACCAAGTAAATTCATAGCTTTTACCTCGTTGTGATTTTGCATTATGTAAATTTAAGTATTTTTGTAAATGGGAGCACAGTTTTGCACTCTTTTCGTGAGGCGCGTTATTGAAATTCGGCTCTGCCACGGCTTCGTGATGATTCCGTTTTATGCGACCTTGCAAGGCAAGAGGCGTGAGAGTCGAATTTTGACTTAAGGGTTTGCATACCAAATACACGCGTAGGCGTGTGCGCGCACTCTATTAAAAACATTATACAAATCTTTTTGCTTTTTGTCAATCAATTTATGAAATATTTTCATAAAAAAACGAAAACTGAGAATTAATGGTAAAAAAGAAAGGCTCGCGGGCGTTAAACCTGCGAGCCGTACCGTTATTGATTTTTTTCTGCCGCTATGCTTTTCTTCATTCTTTTTATGAGAGAAAGCGATGCGATGATTCCCATAACGGGGAACACGAGTGCCGTAAGAATACCGACCTTAAGACCGACAGAGGTCGCATCCTTCGACAAGGATGAGATAAGATCACCGCAGTTTTTGATAACGGTGTCGGATACGATTCCGATAAGATCGGGGCCGAGAGTGCAGCCAAGATCACCCGAAAATGCAAAAAATGCAAACATAACCGTACCTCCGGTGGGAATTATCCGCGCTCCGAGACTGTAGGTGCCCGGCCAAAGAATAGCAACGGAGACTCCGCAAAGCGCAAATCCGAGGAAGGAAACAGCGGGTACGGTAGAAAAGACCGTGATGAGATAAGAGACGGCACAAAGCACGAAGGATGCGAGCATCCATCTTTCAAGCCTTATGCGTGAGGCGTATTTTCCGAATATAACTCTTGAAAGTCCCATTGCCACCGCAAACGAGCAAGGTCCCAAAAGGTCACCGAGAGATTTCGAGATTCCGAGTCCCTTTTCCGCGAAGAGGGATGCCCACTGAGAGAGCGCGACCTCGGATGCACCTGCCGCAAC
>JBGVKA010000266.1:0-15090 GCA_045129715.1 Eubacteriales bacterium
GTCACCGATAGTCTCGGTGGTATACTCTACGGTATTGCCGTTAACGGTGAAGCCGTTTACGTTTGCAGAAGGAATATAGATATTGTATACGAAATTAGACCAAAGGGTTACGCTCGTTTTGATCTTATAGTTCACCGAAACGGTTAATTTCAAACTATGGTTTACATATCCGTCGTTTTCGGATGCTTTAACAAAGGTATAAAGCTCATCCGCGGGAGCAATTACTCCATCGGGAAGAACGAGAGTAGTTGCCTTTTCTCCGCTACAGATAGCCTCTAAAACACCCGTGGAAAGCTCGCTTGTTTTAGTCCACATAGCAAAGCCTCCGTTTTGAGAGGTTATCTTCACTCCGCTTAAGATAACGCTCGTGCTTGTATACGCATCTCCGAGATTGAAGAGAACGAGCTTTGCGTTTGTGGAGTCGGTAAGGTTTATTTCGCAGTTGTTGAAATACATCCTTGCGGTGTAACGCGCACTCTCGGCTCCCGAGGATACTCCGGAATATTCAGCCGCAAAGCTTGATGCCACGCCCGCTACCTTAAACTTAATATTTTCATATCCGAACGTGAAGCTCTTACCGTCTCCGCTAAGAGTTCCGTTGAATCTGACCAACGGGCTATTGTAAAGTATAACATTACCGTTCTTCATCACGATCTCCGTCGGGAATACCTGCTTATTACCTGCACCGCTCCACGACTTTGAGGTTGCGCGCGCCAGCACCTCGTTTTCGCGGGACTTAAACGTGAATCCGCCGAGGTCTATCACGACCGTTCCCTGAATCTGAGCGAGATTATCGTAATACTCACCGTAAAGATCGTAATCGGCTCTCATCACGATGAACGCCTTACGCACGGTACCCGTATACTGCGTGCCGTCGTACTTATTAGCCTTAAGATAAGTTTTAGCTAAGTTTATAATGCTCTCAGACGCCGTCTTACCGTAGAATATGCTCGACGCTCCTATGCAATTGCCGTTTTCATCGAACACAACGAAGGGATAACTTGACACGGATGCATACTTAGGAGGTATCGCACCGTATTCGGTCATTTCTCCGAGTGCGTAGGTAACGTATCCGTCTGCCTCACTTTGAAGCGCATATCCGTAAAGCTTATTGCCGATAGTTACGGTGTCCTTTGGAGCCGAAGCACTATTCGGTAGCGTTATCGTGAGGTAAAGCTTAGACTCCGTGCCCACACCGTAAGAATACGCAGAATTTGAATTAAACGTATCAACGAGCGTAAAGCTATCCGTAGACTGCGCCTTTATCTCACAACCGTTAATAGTGTAGTTGAAATAGAAGGGCGTGGGATAAGTGCCTAAGGGATCGTTTGCTTCGAAGAATATCATCTTCTTTGTGGCGTTAGTTATATCGAACACACAATCCGTAAATATCAGATCAAAGCACGAGATCACGTCGCACTGCTTTTTGTATTCTGCTATAATATGATTATAATGCGAGCTTTGAAGAGAGAAGTTTATATCCTCGTATGCTATAGTGAATTTTTTGCCGTCAACGCTTCCATAGTTTCCGAAACGCATTATAGCCGCATTTTTAGCAACGACAATATCACCGTTCTTAACTATCAGAGTTGTTTCAAACGTATAGCTTTTTGCGTGTACTCTGAAAAGGAAGGTAGGCAATGTTATCGTGTTTCCGTTAAGATCTATCGTTATTTTTCCTCTTATCTGCGCAAGATTATCATCAGATTCATAAGAGGGAGCATAATCCTTAAGCATGATTATCTCAACCGATCTTGCACTATCGGAGAAGCTTCCGTCACTCTCGGGAGTGTTGCCCGACATATGCGATCTTGCTATAGAAATGATCGAGTCCGTGCCGTAGAAATTATCAGCGGCACCAATGCATTCTCCTCCAGAGAATGCAACGAAGGTTTTATTTAAGTACTCCTCGGGAACAACACCGTATTTGGTGCTGAGTCCAACCGACTCAAGAGTGTAGACCACCGAGCTATCACTTTCGGAAACCTTTACGAATTCAAGTGCTCCGCCGTTTGCCGACGAGGTAGGAGCATCGGTCGTTCCGATAACCGTCATATATACGTATTTGCCTTCCGAGGAGGGCTCGTAGCTGACACTCGAGCCGTTCGATACGCTGACGTCCGCAAGTGCGATGGCAGGATCTTTCGTTATTATCTCGCATCCGTATACCTTAACGCTTACAACGTCATCGATAAGAGTCGTATCCTTATCGTTCGCGTTCATTAAGGTCGTAAGAGACAGTGCGTTGGAAAGGTCGAACTCACAATCAACGAACTCAACGTCATACATAGTCTTTTTGTACGTATCAAGCTTTCCGTCATATCTTCCGAGGAAGCTCGTTGCGGTGGAGTCGGCTATGTAAGAGAAGCTTACATTCTCAAATTTAACGGTACAAAGCTTATATTCCTCGGTAGCCTCGGCATAGGTGCCGTAAGCACCGAAAGTGAGTATACCCGCATTCGTGATCACGATGCTTCCGTTTATCACGTTAATGGAGTACGGCTCCATTCCAAAGCCCTTCTTAGCCATAGTTATAAAGAGAGATTTGCCTTTGTATTTTTGAGTAAGAGTGTTGCCGTTAAGGTCAACTACGATATTTCCGCAGGACTGACCTAAGTTATCAAAATTACTTGATGCTGGGGCATCGTCCAAGAAGAGAATGTGTACCCAGCTTCCCTTTTCGCCCGATTTATCTCCATCGGTAGCAGCCTTAGCGGCGGCAATTGCACCGCTGTTTCCACCGAATTCGTCATATCCTCCGATAAACGTTCCGTCCTTAAATACGACTATCGCGTATTCCTTGGCACTAAGCGGAATCTTTCCGTATTTCACCTCAACGAATCCGTCAAGCTTGTAAACGGTATACTTACCGTCCGTTCCGCTTTCACCGGGAACGCAGGAAACTCCTTCGTCGGTCAGCCAAGAGTCAGCGGTTCCGGGTGCCGCGCTGCCCGTAGTTATCTTTTGAATTATATATTCGCCGTCAGTCCCCTTAGAAAAGACGATGCTATCCGCGTTCGTGCCCTCACCGTTTGCTACGATGAAATCCGCGTATGCAATTCCCTGAGCTGATACTATCTCGCAACCTACGAAGGTAACGCTGTAAACCGTTTTATCGCTATTTCCCTTTGAAAGAGTCAAAAGAGGTCTTGCACTCGACGATTTTTCATAATCAAACGTACAATCTGTGAAGCTCGTGCTCACGAGAGCCTTTACGCCCGAGGCGGTCTTGGAATATCCGCTTTCCTTCGTATCGAATATCCATTTCGCACCGCCACTGTCCTTTGCGGTGAATATAACGTTTTCAAAATCAACCGAAACGCTATAGCTCTTTGCAAGTCCTACCGAGGACGTGCCGTAGTCAATACAAACGAGTGCCTCGCCCGCAAGCTTCGTTATAGCTCCGTTTGATATCTTAAAGCTTGCTCTTTGATCGATATCACCGATAACGGACGAATTATCCGCACGGCTTATATCAAAGAGATATCCGGGCTGGGATTTGGTTAAAACGAATCCGCCGAGATCAATATTTATATTTCCGCTGAGCTCGCCAACGCTCGATGCGTAGCACTGCTCTGCATTTCTTCTCATTAAAACGTTATAGCTTTCCGACGGATCGTTCTTGACCATAGCGTTCATAGCGTCACCGAAATCGAAATATCCTCCAACGAAGCTCTTATCATCGGTAAAAACTACGAAGGGATACGTCGTTGCGCTCGAATACGCCGCAGGTATAACACCGTATTCAGATTCGACGGAAGAAAGCTCTACGCTATTCGGAATAGTGAATTCAAAATTGCTTACGTACGCGTTATATACCACCTCGACGGTCGGGTCGGTCCTTTGAGCCTCAAGCGTTTTGTACGTCGAGATAAGCTCGGTTGAAACGGTTTTGCCGTCCTCGGAGAAGTAGAACATTGCCACAAGTCCCGTTTTGTAGTCGAATATCAAATCGTCTCCCTGAGGATCGATAAGAAATTCAAACACGGTATTGCCATTTACGCCTATTTCCTCTTTTTTGTATATGCCCTTTGAATCCATATGGCCCGCAAGAACCATTATAACGTTTTCGTGCTGAGAGGCGAGCTTCATCCAAAGCTGGTCACCGTTATTCGCACCTGCGGTCGAGGTAGGTCTTCTTGAGGGAGGCGCGGTATAAACGTCAACGTAGCTCATATCCCTCTCAACGTACGAGTGCGTTGTAATTATAACGCTGTGGTCGGGCATTTCGGATATGACCTGATTTGCCCAAGCTATAACGTCATCCTTGACCTCGTATTCGAGGGCAAGCACCATATACTTGTTATCGGTCGAGTTGCCTGCCTTGTCCTTCGCGGTGAATGTCATATAATAATTGGCAAGGCTCGTTCCACTGAAATATCCTATATCTCCGTTAATGAAATTATCCTTATTTGCGAAATAGGAGTCAAGTCTTTTAACCGTATCGTGATTTCCCTGAACGAGAGAATAAGGAAGACCGACTCCGTCAAGCTTATCAAGCTCGAGCGAGGCTATTTCCCATTCGCTGTCTATATCCGCATCCGTGATATCACCGAGTCCCATAACGAATTGAATGTTCTTTGAATCCTTGTTTGCTACTATCCAATCGTATATGTACGAGGTATAATTCGTGCCGCTCGTGGCGTCCTTATACACAAGATTCTGAGTATCTCCCACTACGGCTACGGAATACGCATAATCGGTAACGGGGTTGCGGTTGATCTCGAATATATCCCCTGCATCGTGTCCGTTGCCCGTAAGATCCTTGATGAAGCGATCGGTATTCTCCTTTGAGGTAAAATCGTAATAAGCCATAATATCGGCGTTATTAAGATCAACTCCGCCCGTATAAGAGGCTAAAGCCTCCTCTGCCGTCAGGGCATCGGAATATACCGCAATGCTCTTTATGTAGTTGCCCGCGAAGTAGTTCTTGTCATCACACCCGAGCGAGAAGCCTCTGATCTCGCGCTGTGAAGCGGTGATATCGAAGCTATGAACGAATGGATGCGAGGTAACAGTGCTTACAAGCGCTCCGTTAGCGTAAAGCTTGTAGACCGTCGCACCTTCAATTATCTCGCTCGTTGCAACGAGATGGACCTCACCCTTTCCGCGAATGTCATAATCAAAGGCAACGTTCGTGGTCATAACCTTGGTGTGAGTATTTTCGTACGTATGATAATACAAAACGGGCTTTCCGCTCGTATTTATTTCAAGTCCCATGCACGAGCCGTTTTTATTCGGCCAGTTTGCAATGATAGGCGACGTTTTGCTCACGGTAGTCGCGTTAACGACCGTCTCTATCGTTCTCGGCATTTCTTGATAATGCTTCAAAACGTAAAGAGGATTATCTACGTCCGAGGCGGAAAAGCTTCTGCCCGCCGAGAACTCCTCCGCTTTTGCTTCAAGCCTTACAATAGGAATTATCGCAAGGATAAAAACAGCTATTAATATCACAGCTATCAAGATTCTCTTGCTTTGAAAATAAGTTTGCTTCAACATCTTTTTTCTCCTTTTCGTGTTTTAAAAGAACACTCACTATACACTCGTGAGCGTTACTCTGTAATCTTATTTTATCAAAAAACACTTGACTTTTTTCGACAGATACTGTACTATAATAGACAGATACTGTTCTACGAGGAGGATTGGATATGCCGGCAATACAAGAGTCTAATTTCAGCACGAAAAATCAAATCCGTGCAACGTTTAAGCACAACTCCTATAAAATGGCAGTTCATATACACCAATTCGCCGAGATAGTTTATATATTGGATGGCGAAACGGAGGTCAGGCAGAAGGGCAGGCGCGAGATGGCTCGCCCCGGTGACGTCGTAGTGCTTTATCCGTATCAGCCTCACGGATTTTATACGGAAAGCGATAAACGAGTCAAATTTTGGATGCTCCTCTTTTCCGACTCCTTGATTGCGGATATAATACGGCAGGAAAACGCCTATTTAGGCTATGAAAAAACGGTGTTCACCCCCTCGCCCGAGCTAAAGGCGTTTATTGAGTCAAAAATGTTTGATACTCAGGAAAATCTCATTGAACTAAACGCATCTCAATCACTTGATATTAAGGCTATTCTATATCCCATTCTGTCGGAATTTCTTAAACAAAAGCAATCCCCTATCCGCCTTAATACTGCGCTTAAGGAGAAAAGCCTTTCCTCAGATCCCGTCATCCGAACGGTAAATTATCTGAGAGTCAATTTCTGTCGCAACGTTTTGATCAACGACTGTGCAAAGGAGATAGGCTACAGTAACAGCTACATATCTCACTGCCTTTCAAAATTCGTGGGCATGACTTTTATCGAGCTGCGCGATGCCTTGCGGGTAAGCTACGCCAAAAACCTTTTGACTCACGACGTTGCGAGCGTTTATACGATAGGCGTTGAATGTGGCTTTAACTGTGAAAGAAGCTTTGAAAGATCCTTCAAAAAAGCAACCGGACTTACACCAAGACAATACAGAAGAAAAAACTCAAAGCATAAGCTCTGATATTTACCGGTAGCTCTCAAGCTTTTTCGCGGCGGTTCGGAATACGCAAAAAGCAAGCGTTTTGCTAAGTTTAGTTGGCAAAACGCTTGCTTTTTGCTTTTATTTGTGCTTTATATCTTCAAGGTCGCCGATCACTTTCGTTTTACGCGGCGGTGCTTGAGGCGTTGTTTTTTCCTTTTATTCCGTTATTACGAGAACGTCGGTATCACCTTCTGTAAGAGGAAGGATATTGCCCTCTATCTCACGTCCGTTAACGAGGATCTTTTTCACACGGGTGCCACCGTTTTCGAATTTTATATGATAATTTGCAGAGCGGAATCTTTTATCTATCGACGCCTCGCGCCATGAGGGAGGAAGGCAGGGATCTATCTTAAGCCCATCCATCTCGGGCTGAAGTCCAAAGACGTAGTTAACGAGTGACTTCTGGAACCACTGACCTGCCGCGGTTCTCCAGCTCTGTCCCGGCGTTCCGTATCTGTATCCCGTCTGCTTTCCGAAATAGGAGTTACACATTATGTAAGGCTCGGCTCTTCCGTCGACCACCTTGTTTCTGAAGGGGAGGATGGTTTCAATTCCCTCTTCGACCTTATCCGCTCTTTTGAGCATAGCGTCTGCGGCTATCTTCCACGCTATAGTATGAAGATATACGCCGCCGTTTTCGTGGATGCCTGCGTGCTTTGCCGTAACCGAGCCAACGCCGCCGTTCCACTTAGTGTAAGGGGGATAGGAAATAACCGTTCCGAGAGGATCGGAAAGATATTTTTCAACCGAATCCATAGCTATAAGCTCTCTTCCGCTTCTCGATACGCCCGAGAATACAGACCATATCTGAGGAATGAGGAATATCTGTCCCTCCTCGCACTCCTTCGAGCCTATCTTCTCACCGTTATCGTTGATAGCGTCTAAGTAGTATTCACCGTCCCAGCCGTACTCCTCGATGATATCGCGCATTTTTTCACCGCGCTCGTCTGCGAGCTTCACGTCATCGTCTCTTCCGTATATTTCGGCAAGCTCCTTAAAGAACTTGTTTGCGCGGTACCACGCGATAGAAAGCCACACGGATACGCCCTTACCCTCAAGGCCTGCCTTATCCATACAGTCGTTCCAATCTCCGCCCCATATCTTAACGAGTCCGTGGTGACCTGTGAAGCTATAGAGAAATTCTACGGAACGGGAAAGGTGCTCGTATATCGTGCCAACGCTTCCGTCGTTGTAGGGAACCTCGATATCGAGTATATCCCGTCTGCCAAGCTCCTTGATAACCGAGGAGGCAGTGAACGTGAGCCACACGGTATTGTCCGAGAAATTCTTATCTCTTATCTGACCGTCGATAAAGGTTCTCGGTGCATAGCCGTTCGAATACTGATACGAAAGAATTCTCTTGAGTCTTTCAAGCGCGAGCTCGGGATTGATCGCCGCAAGGCAATCCGTGTCACTCGATATATCTCTGTAGCCGTTGTGTCTTACTCTTGCCCAGCGCGAGCCGAGGTTGGACTGATGCTTGAGCCACTCGAACATATCGTTAAGCATAGCGTCGGGCGTGCTTATCTTCACCATATCGACCTCGGAGGCAAATTTCTCCTTCACTGCGGCACTTTCGGTGTGATAGAACTCTACCGTTGCCTTTTTCGTCATCTCTGCCATCTCGTCGTAGGAAAGCGCGATGCCGAGCATAAATACGACCTCTTTTTTCTCGCCGGGCGCGAGCTTAAGCTTGCTCTGCATAGCGTACGCGAGCTTTTCTCCGCATCCTATACTGTTGTTGCATCCGCCTATCTCCGTGATAACGGGATGAGCAAACGAGCCGTAAGGACCTATTACGTAGTTATAAGCACCTGCGTATCCGCCGAAATCGGAGGCGTACATAAATCCGTGAGCACCGTATCCCTTGCCCCACATTACAGCTCTTTTCTTTATGTAAAGAGTCTTAAGTCCCTCATCGAAATAAGAGGTCTCGGTGTTATATCCCTGGCGGGCATATCCCGCATCCATAGCACTGTCGCAAAATGCGATAACAGTTATTTCCCTCTCGGTATTGCTCTTGTTTTCAAGACTAACGCGCCAAAGCTCGCAGTTCATATCGCGGGGAACTATTATACCGACCTCGGAGGCAATACCGTTTTTCTCGGTGTATATAACGCTCTCTCCTCTTTTGTGAACGCAACGGTAGGAGTCTACCCTTTCGTTTGCAGGAAGTCCGCCAATGCCCCAGCTATCCTCTCCCTCAAGAGCGAAGAAGCCTCTCTCACGAACGAGCTTTATTCTCGATCCGAGATCGTCCTGCATAAAGCTCTCGCCCGCAGAGGTCTGCGAGGTGTATGTGATATAGTTATCGTTCCAAAGATAGTTATACCAATTTCGCGGGATATTGCGCTCGGTGATGCAAAAATCCGAGCTTCCCTCGATATAATTTCCGTACTGCTTGTTCATTTTACTTTTTCCTTTCGGGACTGAATACGTTTTTTAGTTTTTTATATATAACGGCACCGACCGTCTCCCCGTTCACACGGAAGAAGAGCATTCCAACCGCCGTAAATATTGCAAATATTGAAAGATAATAAATAGTCTCTATGCGATACTTATACACCGCCGCAAGCACCATAAACACCGATGACGCCACCGCTAACGATGGTATTACGAATCTTTTTACGGCACCGAGATCGCGGAATTCTCTCATAACGTATATATAGATGGGAATACAGAACGCATAGAACGAGATTATCGGGAGCTCGTCGTTTTCAAAGGATAGAAAGCGAGGGAGATCACCGTTTATAAAGCCTATTTGCCACTGCAAAAGCCAGATAAGAGTTATAAAAAGACCAAAGATCGCCGAGCGTGTCGGCATATTCGTGCGCGGATCGACGTAAGAAAAGTATTCGGGCATTGGCCCCTCGCCTCTCACCGCAACCGAATATATTCCGCGACAGCTTACAAGAACGAGTCCGTTCATCGTGCCGAGGCAGGAGATAACGACGACGGCGTACGCCACGGTACCTGCCGTCCGACTTCCGAAAAGCTTGGAAAATGCATCCCTCGGCAAATTTTCAGACGACATTATCTCGCTCTCGGTAAGTGCTCCGAATATACCTAAGAAATATCCGAGATAGACCGCGATCACGACCAGCGCGCCAAATAAGAGAGCGCGAGGAAGATCTTTTTTCGGATCCTTAAGCTCCGAGTTAATGCAGGTGGCGAATATCCATCCCTCAAAGGCGAAGGCAAAGGAAACCGCGGCACCCAAAACGCCTCCGGATGAAAGTGTGTAAGCACTCGCGACATCCGAGGTGAGATTCTCGGAAAACGCTCCGCCAAAAAGTCCGGCAGCCGTTCCGACTATTGCCATCAGCACGAGAGGAACGAGCTTAATAACCGTAGTTGAGACCTGAATTTTCCCCGATAACGACGGAGAAAAAACGTTTAGCGCGAACGATAGAAGCAGATATGCGAAAGCAAGTCCGAAATGCCAGCCCCAATGCGCGTGGGGTACTCCGAAAAGCTCAAGCGTATAGCTTGCCGATATCCAGGCAAGGCAGGACGTAAGCGTCGGATAAAATACAGTCGTTACGAACCAACCGACGCCGTACGCGTATAGTCCTCCGAGCGCGATCTCGGAGTAGTCGACCAATCCGTTAACTTTTACCTCTTTTGAAGCAAGAAGCGAAAAGCAATACGAGGACACGAGCATTACGAGTCCGACGAGCAGGACGGTCAAAAGGCTTTTTTGCATATTTCCGCCGTTACTGCCGAGAACGCTCTGCGCCTTAAAAAAGACACCTGAGCCTATCACCGTTCCGACAACCATTCCGATCGCGGTCCAAAGTCCGTATCTTTTTTCCATTTGCTTTTCTTTTTCCACACACTATCCTCCGATAATAAGCGGCAAAGGATCCGTCATGGGATCTCTCACCGTATTCATTGCGATAGCGGTAATTCATTTTACCACACGCTAATAAAAATATCAACCGATTTCAAGCATTTTATTCATCACATTTTAAGTGTGTTATCGGTCTCAATTTTTACTTTAGCGTACGGTAGGTCAGAGTTCCCCTCCAAACAATTCGAGGCTGTCCCAATTTTATTCGGGACAGCCTCTTTCAGATATCTTTACCCGATCAAAGCAAAATTAAACGTCTACGTTTAATTTCCAAGCTCCGTCAGATTCTTCGTACCAAGGGGTTTCCGTGCCCGGTGAGGTGGTGAGAACGTACTCCTTGCGAGCTCGCCTTTTGCAAGGCGGTGCTTCGCACTTTGTTTTGCAAGAGCAAAACGCTCGCGGAGCAATCTTCGCCGCCTCGCTGACAAGCAAGCTTATCGACTCGGCTTTGCTTGATTATCGTTAGAGACTTACACCCATCTCCCAGCTTCCGTCTGTCTCCTCGTAAGGAGGTGTTTCGGTACCCGGTGATGTAGTAAGAATATCGTTTATCTTAAGCTCTACAACCTCGATTTCGGGGTTCATATACTTTTTCATTTTCGTTACCTCCTTTATTACTTATTGATTACGGAATTTCTGTAAGCGTTTGCAGAAACGGAATATTTCATAAGTGCTTCAACAACTGCAACGAGGTTTGCATCGTTCTGCTTCGAAGCATACTCGTAGTAGGAGTAGAGGTTATAGGTTTCTGCAACGTCGGTTCCCTTAACGGTGAAGGTCACGTCGTCAAGCATCATATACGCGTACATTACGATCTCAACGAATCCCTCGCCTGCGATAGCTTCTACCGTTCTGTTGCCTACCTTGAAGGTGAAATCGTTTGCGGTGTAGCCTTCTGCAAGGGTGAATCTGAACGAAGGAACCTCGCCAAGATAAACTGCTACGTCGGTGAAGTAGGTCTTATCTCTGGGAGCCTTAGCCTCGCCCTCGGGAAGAGCCGCACTGTAGTCTCCGAGAAGAGCCTTGATCTCTGCAAGCTTCTCTGCTACGGTCTCGGTATTCTTAAAGTAGGTGTGAGCCGCGGAAGCGTATACGAGCATATCCTTCATAAGAGTCTTGGTGGTCTCGTCATAGTCACCGGACATAACCGCGGTAATATATTTAAGAACGTTAAGAGTCCAATTTACATCTACGGTCTTGTCACCGACCTTAACGCTTACGGTAAGCATAATGTCGGAAAGAGTGTTTCCTGCAGGAAGGTCTACGGATATACGGTAGTACGATACACCGTCTACATCAACCTCGATATAGCTTACCGCATTACCGTTAACGGTTGCGCCTGCAAAGTTCTCCGCGGGAACGTATATATTGTAAACGAAGTTAGACCAGAGAGTGATGCTCGTCTTGATCTTGTAGTCCTCAAGTGCGGCGTGTGACAATGCGTACTTAACGCTCTCGTCAGTCTCGCCAACCTTAACGAATTTAAGAGCACCGCCGTTTGCCTCAAGCTCGGGAAGAGCTACGCCCTTGGGAGCGGTCACGGTCATATAACTGCCGTTTGCGTTCTTCTCGAAGGTAACGGAGCCGTCAAGAGTCGTAGCACCGCCCGAAACGTCATTCTCGCTAACAAGAACAACACTGTTAGTGCCGAGGATGATCTCACATCCTCTAACGGTTATCGTTGAATCCGTATATGCATTTCCAAGATTAAAGAGCACTACCCCACTCATTGCATTTGTAAGGTCAAAGGTACAATCGGTAAAGTTAAGCTCGGGATTAGCCTCAGCGTCAGTCGTTGTGTTATGTTGGGTATAAGTAACCAACGCTTCACTGACGTTTTGAGAAACCTCGAAAATTATATTCTCAAAGGTATAGGACATTTTCTTTCCCGAAACGTCTACGTTGTTGTTGCTCCAAGCATTAAAGCTTATAAGGGGTTTATTTACGATCACGCTTCCGTTTTTAATAATGAATTCAGTGGGATATACCGCTGCATCACCGGAATCGAGCCAGGGCTTGACAGAAGACGGGAACATATTTTTTCCGCTCGCTGTCGTTGTGATAGTATAACCGCAAAGGTCTATGGTAATAAGACCCTGCACCTGAGATAGATTGTTATTACTCTCGGTAGCGGTCATTGCGTAATCACGCGTTAAAACTATATAACCTTGACGGTATGTACCTGTATACTCGTGCTTAGTCTCGTCGTATACGTTGGCACTCATATAGGTCTTTGCCTTGTTTATTGCATCAAGGAAGGTATCCGATGCATATATGGGGTTCTTGTTTTCATCGAAGATAATGAACGGATATTTAGCACTGTCACTGTATTCATAAGGAATAAGACCGTACTCCGTCACAAGCTCCTCGGGATAGTTGTACATATCGAAGCTGAAGGAGTTGCGCTCCTTATAGAGCATATCGGGAGCATTGGGATCCAACTGCTGAGCCACGGTGGTCTGGTAGGTAGATACGTATTCAACCTGAACGTTACCGTTCTTGGAGATATAGAGCATAGCTACCATTCCGGTCTCAAAGCTAAGCTTAGTATCCATAGACTGGAAGTCTACGAGGAACTGGGAAATGAGGTTTCCGTTCACACCTATGTCCTGACGCAAAACTATGTTCGCGCAGGGATCATGACCTGAGAATACCATAACGATATTCTCGTGACGGGAAACGAACTTATCCCAAACCATATCACCGTTATTTCTGTGGTCGTCACTCGTGCTCTCGTCCTTATTGGGAGGAACTACGTCACCGGAGTCAAGAGTGGTTCCGTCGCGGTACATATACGCGTGAGTGGTGATAATTACCTTATGATCCTTGTTTGCATCACAAACGTCGCCTGACCAAGCCAAAACGTCGTCGGGAGCACCGTACTCAAAGCTGAATACGATATACTTTTCGCCCTCAATCTCGGTCTTTACGTAGTAGTTAGTGAGCTGAGTCTTATCCTCGGTACGAACACCGTCAACGATAGGTCCGTAGTAGCCGGCAACCTTATCCACAAGAGAGCTGAGCGCGGGAATATATCCGACCTCTCCCTCGTTTCCGTAGCCAAGGAAATACTTATTGTATTTTTCGTATTTACCGGATGACATATCATGATTTCCGGGGGTGATGGTATAGAAAATACCTGCAGCCGCAAGCTTCTCAAACTGAGCCTTCATAAGCTCGTATTCCGCATCCTCGTTCTTATCGGTGATGTCACCTACACCCATAACGAGCTTTATCCTCTTGGAATCCTTATTTGCTACGATCCAATCGTAGATATAGTGCGCGTAATCGGGATCTCCCTCTGCGTTATGAACGTCATGATAAGCGAGCTTCTGAGTATCTCCTACGATAGCAAACGCGTAATCGTAATCTCCGATCTCGTTCTTTCTTGGGTGGAACTGTGTAACGTTGCCGGAGCCGGTATTATATCCGTTTCCGCTCTCGTCTACAACGACGTTGCCGGTCTGATTGGATTCCTTAGTAAGATCGTAGTAGAGGATAAGGCTTTCGTTATCGGCATCAACACCGTTTTCGTAGAGTCCCTTGATCTCCTCTGCGGTAAGAACGTCACCGTAGAGAGCTACGTTCTTGATCCTTCCCTTGTAGTACTGCTCGTTTGCAGTACGGCAGTCACCGCCGAGAACGAGATAGTTATCGTCGGTTACGCGGCTGTCGAAGACGAAGCTCTTATCCTTTGTGAACGAATCCACCTTCTCGCCGTTTACGTAGCAGGTGAAGGTCGCACTGCTCGAGGTGACCTCGTGAGTTATTACCACGTGCGCCCAAGCGTTAGGAGTCAAGCTGTAATTAAACTTGGTGTCCATCGTAACGCCGTTTGCATCCGTGATATATATGGAGGGGCGTCTCGGAGTATCGGAGCTACCGTGTATCTCAAAGTTAAGACAGGTGGATCCTCCGTAATTACCGAGAATAACACCGGGACGGTTAGTCGCGGGAACGTATATAAGTGCCTCGTAGGTTCCGGGCATTACCTCAAGCTTCTTCTGAACGTAGAGCTTTTCCTCTGCGGTAAATCCTCTGCCCTGATTAAAGTTTTCGAGAGGAAGACCGCCCTGAGTTACGTGATACTCGTTTCCGCTGACGTCAAGAACGTAATCTGTGGTCTCCACCTTATTCATATCGTAGTGAAGAAGAAGTCCGTTGTCCTTATTCTTTACGGTTCCTATACCGTTCTTATAGGACGCGTATACCTCCTCGGCAGTAAGGGGCTCGGAATAGAGAGCCACGCCCTTCATATTTCCCTTGAAATACCTTGAATTGCCTTCACGGGAATCTCCGCCAAGCTGAAGCTTATAGGTGCTCTGAACCTCAGCCATATCAATATCGAAGGTGTCCTTTTCAAGCACCGTCTCGGTCACGTATGCACCGTTGACGTAAAGCTTATAGGTCGCTCCTGCGGTAGCGTTTCTCTCACGAACGATAACAAGGTGAATAAATCCGTCGTCATTTCTTACGTCCGCTATCTTGGTGGCATAAGCCTTCGTGGGATGATCGGGATCAACGTGTATGGTTGCAGCACCGTCACTATGAAGCTCAAAATTCAAGCATGCCGGACTTCCCATATAGTTACCGAAGATAACTCCGGTTCTGCTTATTGAGGTAGGCGCGTATACTACCGCCTCGAAGGTCTGAGGCATAACGTCAAGATCCTTCGTAAGATGAAGATCGTCACTTACGGTGAAGGTCTTGCCGATGTCGGAA
>JBGVKA010000267.1:0-18917 GCA_045129715.1 Eubacteriales bacterium
TTGCATTAACTGTATGGAGGATCCCACGGGCGGATCTATATTCTTCAGAGGCGACGATATTGCCGATATGAAGGTAAACATCAACAAGCACAGAGAACATATCGGAATGGTGTTCCAGCAGTTCAACCTCTTCAACAACAAGACGGTAATTGAGAACATTATGCTCGCTCCCGTTTACGTTGGACTTCGCGAAATGCGTAAGAACAAGAGAAAGAAGCTCCCGAACCAGAAGACAAAGGCTGAGATAATTGCCGAGGCAAGAGAAAACGCTCTTGATCTTCTCAGACGTATAGGACTTGAGGATAAGGCAGACGTTTATCCCTCTACTCTTTCCGGCGGACAGAAGCAGAGAGTTGCGATCGTAAGAGCACTCGCGATGAATCCCGACGTAATGCTCTTTGACGAGCCAACCTCCGCGCTCGATCCCGAAATGGTAGGCGAGGTTCTCGATCTTATGAAGCAGCTTGCGGCAGAGGGAATGACGATGGTTATCGTTACTCACGAAATGGGCTTTGCAAGAGAGGTTGCTAACCGCGTTATCTTCATTGACGAAGGCGTTATAGCAGAGGAAAACTCTCCGAAGGAGCTCTTCGAGAACCCCCAGTGCGAAAGACTTAAGACGTTCCTCTCGAAAGTGCTTTAAAAACGCTGAGCGCGGAGCGCTAATGCGGAATGAAAAATGCAAAATGCGGAATGCTGAGCGCTAATTCAAAGTGCTAAGCAAAAAGTCCGAAGTGCTAAATGCGAAGCGTAAAGTTGAAAATAAAACAAGGCTCCCTTTACATAAGGGAGCCTTCGATGAAAGCCCAAAAACCGATATTGAATAAAAAGCGAGCTTTTTAAAAAAGCAACCGTAATTATTCATCATTAACTATTCATTACCGCAATCATAAATTGCAGATGCAAAATAAGGAATTGATTATGATAAACTTAAAGGGCAGAGATTTTTTGAAGCTTCTTGACTACACGCCTGAAGAGATAGACTATCTTCTTCGGCTTGCGGCGGAGCTTAAGGCAAAGAAAAAGAGCGGAATTCCTCACAAGACGTGCGAGGGAAAGAACATCGCTCTCATATTTGAAAAGACGAGCACCCGTACGCGCTGTGCGTTTGAGGTTGCGGCGTACGATCTCGGTATGGGCGTGACATACCTTGATCCCACCGGCTCGCAGATCGGCAAAAAGGAGACGATAGCGGATACGGCTCGCGTGCTCGCAGGAATGTACGACGGCATCGAGTACCGCGGATTCGGTCAGAATATCGTTGAGGAGCTTGCCAAGTATTCGAAGGTTCCCGTGTGGAACGGACTTACCAACGAGTTCCACCCCACGCAGATCCTCGCGGATTTCCTCACCATCAAGGAGCATTTCGGAAAGCTTCGCGGAATCAACTTCGTTTATATGGGTGATGCGCGCTACAATATGGGCAACTCGCTTATGGTAGGCTGTGCAAAGATGGGCGTGAATTTCACCGCCTGCGCGCCCGAAAAATATTTCCCCGATAAAGCACTTATCGAGAAGTGCAAAAAGCTTGCCGAGGCGAGCGGAGCTACACTCACCTTCGAGACCGATCCCATGAAGGCAACCAAGGGTGCAGACGTCATCTATACTGACGTTTGGGTATCCATGGGCGAGCCTGCAGAGGCTTGGCGCGAAAGAATTGACGAGCTCTCTCCCTATGCGGTTACCAAGACCGTTATGCAGAACGCAAGCGAGGGCGCGGTGTTTATGCACTGTCTTCCCGCATTCCACGACCTCGGCACCGCGATAGGCAAGGAGGTCGGCGAGAAATTCGGCCTTGAATATCTTGAGGTTTCAGACGAGGTTTTCGAGTCCGAGCAGTCGATAGTTTTCGAGGAAGCGGAAAACCGTATGCATACCATAAAAGCGGTGATATCTGCTACGGTATAAGCTTTTATATTTCGTTCGGTTAAAAAATGATAAATGGAGAGGATACCGATTTTCTTTTCGTAGTCCTCTCCTTTTTGTTTTTGTGTTTACCAAAATAAACCTTACGAAAAAGGTGTAAAAGCTCTTGACGGATATGCATTTTTGTGGCATAATGTAAAGGTAAAAATATTTTGGCGTACGCGCGCAGGTGAATGAGGCTTAGCGAAGCTTTGCTTTGTGATAGATGTCGGGCATTTTGGTCTCTTCGAGGTGCGACCCGCTGTGCTGTATGCTTGAAGAAAGGGAACTTAGATGAAGGACGTAGTTATTATCGGTGCCGGAGTTATCGGAGGCGCGATCGCGAGAGAGCTTTCGAAATACGAGCTTGACGTTTGTATCGTTGAGCGTTGCTCTGACGTTGCTATGGGTGCCACCCGTGCAAACAGTGCTATAGTTCACGCGGGATTTGATGCCAAGGAGGGAACTCTTAAGGCAAAAATGAACGTTCGCGGCTCCAAGATGATGGAGGAATATGCGAAGGAGCTTGGCGTAAAGTACAAGAAATGCGGCTCGCTCGTCGTCGGATTTTCCGATGAGGATAAAGAGACTCTCAAAGAGCTTCTTGAAAGAGGAAATAAGAACGGAGTCGAGGGACTTGAGCTTCTTGACAGAGAGGGAGTGCTTGCTCTTGAGCCCTCTATAGGCGAGGGCGTTACCGTGGCTCTCCACGCTCCCACGGGCGCGATAATCTGTCCTTACGAGCTTTGTATGGCAGAGGTCGGAAACGCTATGGATAACGGTGCCGAGCTTAAGCTTGACTTTGAGGTAAAGAGCATCAAGCGTGTCGACGGCGGATTTGAGATATCCTCGGATAGCGAGACCGTCCTTGCAAAATACGTTGTAAACTGTGCCGGAGTATATTCGGACGAGATAGCAAAAATGGTCGGTGACGATAGCTTCACCGTCTATCCGAGAAGGGGCGAGTATATGCTTCTTGACAAGGAGTGCGGAGGACTCGTTTCGCGCACTATTTTCCGTTGCCCCTCGAAGATGGGTAAGGGAATACTCGTTTCTCCCACCGTTGACGGCAACCTTCTTCTCGGCCCTACCGCGGAGAATATCGAGGATAAAGAGGATAAGTCCACCACCGCATCGGGTATGGCATCGGTAAGACGTCAGGCATCCGAGCAGGTGTCGGGCATCAATTTCGCAAAGACCATAACCTCCTTCACGGGACTCAGAAGCGTTGGCTCGACGGGTGACTTCATAATAAATGAGAACGGCGGATTTATCAACTGCGCGGGTATCGAGAGCCCCGGACTCTCCTCGGCTCCCGCTATCGCAGAGTACGTAAGAGAGCTTCTTTCGGGCGCAGGTGCTACCCTTAACAAGAAAGCGGACTTTGTCGGAGCGCGCCGCCCGATGCACTATTTCAAGGAGTGCACCGACGAAGAGAAGAACGCTATAATTGCCGAGCACCCCGAATATGCGCATATTATTTGCAGATGCGAAATGACGAGCGAGGGCGAGATCATCGATGCTATCCACACGAACCCCGGTGCCCGTGACGTTGACGGAGTCAAGAGAAGAACACGCTCGGGAATGGGACGCTGTCAGGGTGGCTTCTGCTCACCGTACGTCGTCGAGATACTCGCGCGAGAGCTCGGCGTTGACTACACCGAAATAACCAAGTTCGGCGGAAGATCCTATATAAACGTAGGTAAGACTAAGGAGGCTGAATAAATGGAAAAGAGAGCCTTGAAGGAAATAAAATGCGACCTCGTCGTAGTTGGAGGCGGTCCTGCAGGTATGGCTGCCGCAGTTGCCGCTTACGAGGAGGGGCTTCGTGATATACTTATTCTTGAGCGCGACGACAAGCTTGGCGGAATCCTTCGCCAGTGCATTCACAACGGCTTCGGTCTTCACCGCTTCGGTGAGGAGCTTACAGGCCCCGAGTACGCGGCAAGATACGAAAAAATGGTAATGGAATACGGCATTCCCTTTATGACCGATACCATGGTAACAGGCATCTCGAGGGACAGAGTCGTTACCGCGCAGAACACCAAGGAGGGCATCTTCAAGATAAAGGCAGGTGCCGTTATTTTAGCTATGGGATGCCGCGAGCGTCCGAAGGGCGCGCTCAATATCGCAGGCCACAGACCTGCAGGAATATACACCGCAGGCACGGCGCAGAAGTTCGTTAATATGAAGGGCTATATGCCGGGCCGCGAGGTAGTTATTCTCGGCTCGGGTGATATCGGTCTTATTATGGCGAGAAGAATGACTCTTGAGGGCGCGAAGGTAAAGGCGGTGCTTGAGCTTATGCCTTATTCGGGCGGTCTTGCAAGAAATATCGAGCAGTGCCTTAACGATTTCGGTATTCCGCTTATGCTCAGCCACACCGTCGTTGAAATTCACGGCGGAGACAGACTTCAGGGTGTTACTATCGGAAAGGTCGACGAGAACCGCCGCCCCATTCCCGAAACCTTTGAATATATCCCTTGCGACACGCTCCTTCTCTCGTGCGGACTCATCCCCGAGAACGAGCTTACCAAGGATGCAGGCATCGAGCTTGACAGAATTACGAGCGGTGCCGTCGTTGACGGTGACAGAGAGACCGAGATAGACGGAGTTTTCGCGTGCGGAAACGTGCTTCACGTTCACGACCTCGTTGACTACGTTTCCGAGGAGTCCTCGATAGCAGGTAAGGCGGCAGTGAGATTCGTAAGAGGCGAGAGGGAAAAGAACGCCTCGGTCAGCCTCGTTGCAGAGGGCGGAGTAAGATACACCGTTCCGCAGAAGATAACCGAGATAAAGGATACGCGGGTTTATTTCAGAGTCGCAGACGTCTACCGTGATAAAAAGGTGACTCTTACCGTAGGCGGCGTAGTGCTTTACGAAAAGAAAAAGCAGAAGCTCGCTCCCGGTGAAATGGAAATGGTAGAGCTTACCGAGAAGATGATAAGAGAAGCCATAGAGCTTGGCGGTACCGTCACCGTCTCGCTCGTATAATGGAGGATGCTATGAAAAGAGAGCTTATATGTATAGTTTGCCCCAGAGGATGCGCGCTTTCGTGCGAGCTTTCGGAGTCGGGCGAGGTGCTTTCCGTCAGCGGAAATCTTTGTCCGAGAGGAAAAACGTACGCCGTTAACGAGTGCACTAATCCCCAGAGAGTCGTAACGAGCACTATGAGATGCACAGGCGGTGAGGTCGTCAGCTGTAAGACCTCCTCCACCGTTCCGAAGGGAAAAATGCTCGACGTTATGAAGGCTATAAACACGACCTTAGCCCCCGACCGTGTGAAGATAGGTGATATTCTTATCGAGAACGTGCAGGGACTTGGCGTGGATATCGTAGCAACCTCGGATAAATAAAAGGTAAATACCGCGCCCGATGGGGTTTGCACTAACACAGTCACCCCGAGGCATCTCGGGGAGGACACGAGCCACGGTGCCCGTGGCAAAATAAAACCAAAGGAGAAAAAATATGGAAAAGGTATACTTTACAAGAGAGATAACGCCTGAGGCGTGCAAGAGACTTTACGACCTTTTGATAAACGATCGCGGAGGCGAGCTTGAGGCTCCCGTTGCGGTAAAGGTGCATTCGGGCGAGGTTGGAAACCAGAACTTTATCAAGCCCGAATTCTTTGCACCCACCATTGAGGCGTCGGGCGGTATCGTTACCGAGTGTAACACCGCATACGACGGAGGCAGAGATACCACCGCTCGCCATATAAAGACACTTAAGAAGCACGGCTGGAGCGAGCTTTTTGAGGTCGATCTTCTTGATGCGGAGGGACCCGATATGGTGCTCGATATTCCCGACGGACAGGTCATAAAAAAGAACTACGTCGGAAACCATCTTTCAAGGTACAAGTCCACTCTCGTTCTTTCGCATTTCAAGGGACATCCCATGGGCGGCTACGGCGGAGCTCTTAAGCAGCTTTCCATCGGCTTTGCATCGTCCTTCGGAAAGAAATATATTCACGGCTCGGGTGACCCCGTGGTAAGCTTTGCGGGGGATCACAACAGCTTCCTTGCATCTATGGCTGATGCGGCAAAGAGCGTTTCCGATTACTTTGGCAAAAACGCTATCTATATCAACGTTATGAAGAATATGTCGGTCGATTGCGATTGCTGTGCAAAGGCGGAGGATCCCTGCATCGCGGATATCGGAATTCTCGCATCGAGCGATCCCGTTGCAATAGACAAGGCTTGCCTCGATCTCGTTTACGAGTGTGACGATAAGGGTAAGGGACACCTCATCGAGAGAATAGAGAGCCGTAACGGTAAGTACACCGTAGAGTGTGCAGTTAAGCTCGGAATAGGCACTACGGAGTACGAGCTCGTGGAGGTTTGACAATGAAAGTTTACAAAAATCGCGAATTAACGCTTAAAATATGCCTCTCGGCTACCTGCTTGGCTTTGGTTTTCGTTCTCCCTCTTTTAACGGGATCGAATCCCGAGCTTGGCAACGCGCTTTGCCCGATGCATATCCCCGCGCTCCTTATGGGAATTATAATAGGCCCGTATTTCGGCGGTGCGCTCGCTTTTATCTCACCTATTTTGCGCTCGCTTATTCTCGGTGCTCCCGCACCGATAGTTCCGAGAGCTATAACGATGTCGTTTGAGCTTATGGCTTACGCATTCGTATTCGGATTTCTCTATATGATGCTTCGCAAGAGTCTCCCCTCGCTTTATATCGCGCTCGTGTCGGGAATGCTCGCGGGCAGAGTCGTTGGACTTTTGGTTAAGCTCGTTCTTTATAAAACGGGCATTATGGGAAGCTTCAGTCTTCCCGTTATCCTCAGCGGATATTTCGTTGAAACGATACCTGCGGTCATAATTCAGCTCGTTCTCGTTCCGCCCGTCGTTTTGGCACTCCGGAGGGCAAAGATAATCAAGTGATAAGGCACTCGCTTTTGAAGGCTTTGTTCACCTACAATTTCAAAGGCTTAAATTAAGCTTGATTTTATCCCAAGGGGAAGGTAAAAGCTCTTCCCTCCGGGAATAATAAATGTTAACTAAAACTCAAGGAAAGGAGCAGGTATGAAAAGAGCAACGGAGCTTCCCGAGCTTCTGTCCCCTGCAGGCGATATGGATTCGCTTTCTGCGGCGATACTCGGCGGTGCCGACGCGGTCTACGTTGGCGGTCTCAGATTCGGTGCGAGAGCCTTCGCTAAGAATTTTAACGAAGAAGAGCTTAAGGCAGCAGTCACGCTTTGCCACCTTAACGGTGTCAGGCTTTACGTTACGCTGAACACTCTCGTTTTCGACAAAGAAATAAACGATGCCCTTGAATACGCGAGGCTCCTTTACGAAATAGGAGTCGATGCGCTCATTGTTGCCGACGTTGGCATCGCATCACTCATAAAGCGCGAGATACCCGATCTTGAGCTTCACGCATCAACGCAGATGGGCGCGCACAACACCGAGGGCGTGAATTTTGCCGCCTCGCTCGGTGTGTCGCGCGTGGTTCTCGCAAGAGAATGCTCGGCATCGGATATCAAAAGGATCGTCTCGGAGTCGGGTGCGGAGTGCGAGGTATTCTTACACGGTGCCCTTTGCGTTTGCCATTCGGGACAGTGCCTCTTCTCCTCGATGGTTGGAGGCAGAAGCGGAAATCGAGGAGAGTGCGCTCAGCCCTGCCGTCTTCCGTATAACAAGGGAAAATATATACTTTCGCTTAAGGACCTCTCTCTTGCAGATCACGTAAGAGAGCTTATAGACTCGGGCGTTTCCTCGCTTAAGATCGAGGGAAGAATGAAATCGCCCGAATACGTATACGAGGTCACGCGTATCTACCGTAAGCTCCTTGATGAAAAAAGAGGAGCCGGCGCGAAGGAAAACGAACGCCTTGCCGCCGTATTCTCGCGCGGTGGATTTACTGACGGATATTTTACCGAGCGTCTTTTCTCTCATATGACGGGTGTCAGAAGTGACGATGATAAAAAGGCGTCTCGCGAGCTTGAGCGCGAGGAAATAAAAAATAAGAAGATACCTCTTGTGGCAGAGGCAATCTTCAAAAAGAACGAAAAATGTAAATTAAAGTTGACCGCACGCGCGTTTTCGCGCTGGGGTAACGATGACGGAACACTGATTTCTGCTACCGCGGAAGGAGACGTGCCAAACCTTGCTGAGACCTCGCCTCTCGATAGCTCGGGGCTTTACGCAAGAATTTCAAAGATGGGTAACACACCGTTCTCGCTTGATTTGACAGACTTTACCGTAGAGCTTGACGGTGGAATAAATCTTCCGCCCTCGGCTATAAACGCGCTTCGTCGCGAGGCGGTGGAGAATCTTCTTATTCAGTATCAAAGACCGCTTGAGGTGATCATCGGAGCGCAAAGGTACGTCGGTGAGTCGGAAGAAAAAATGAAAAACGCACTTGACTCTATAGGCTCATCGGGTGATATCGCGATGAATACCGCCCTCTTCTTTAAGGTCGACACGCTTCGCGGTGTGCTCGCAAAAAACAAACGTGCCCTTGAGGGCATCGACTGTATATTCGTGCCCCTCTTCGATTACCGTGCGCTCGGCACCGAGGACAGACGAAGCGTTCGCGGAGTGTATATTCCGCCCATCGTTATGGAAAGAGAGTGGCGCGAGGTCAAGGATGCGCTCAGTGAGGCCGAGAGCCTCGGAGCCGTGTATGCGCTCGTGGGAAATATATCGCATTTCGCGCTTATCTCGGATACGAAGCTCGTACCCGTGGCAGATTTCAGACTTAATACTGCCAATAAATATACGAGGACTGTATACCGCTCGCTCGGTGCCTGTGCACTCATTCTCTCACCGGAGCTTACGCTTCCTCAGGCGAGGGATATCGGCGGCTCGGTCATCACGCTCGGAAGAATTCCGCTTATGATCACCGAGAGGTGCTTCACGAAGGAAAGCTTCGGTTGTGACAAATGCGGTTCTGCCTATCTCACCGATAGACTCGGTATGAAATTCCCGATGATGCGTGAGTACCGTCACAGAAACGTGATATTCAACTCCGCACCCACCTATATGGGAGACAAGAAGAACGAGCTCCGCTCCGCGCGTATAGAAAGCACGCATTTCGTGTTTTCCTCGGAGAACGCTGACGAGTGCTTGAAGCTTCTTTCGGCATATAAAAACGGCGCACCGTTGGGCGCGGCGCATAGAAGAGTTGGAAAAAGGTAATATGGAGTATACACGGCTTTGCCGTGATGAGATGCAATTCCTTTGGAATTGATGATATGCACGGCAAAGCCGTGATGTAAGGAGCGAAGCGACGGATTAGCGAGCCTGCGAGCGTCTATACACGGCAAAGCCGTGGTTGTATGCACAGCGCAGACTTGAGATGGAAAAGGAAAACGGAAATGATAGAAAAGATTAAGTATGCAATTTTTGATATGGATGGTACGCTCATTGATTCTCTTGGATATTGGGAGTATTTATGGGGTGAGCTCGGAAAAAAATATCTCGGTGTCGACGGCTTTATGGCAGACACTGAAACCGATAGAACGGTAAGAACCATCACCTTGACCGAGGCGAGCGAGTTTATAAAAGATAAATGTTTTCCTATGGCATCAGCAAAGGAAATATACGATTTTGCCATCGAGATATTAAAGGAGCATTACGGCAATAGAGTTTCGGCTAAAGAGGGAACGCTTGAATTCTTGGAGCACCTTCGTGCTATGGGCGTTAAGATGTGTGTTGCGAGTGCAACCGAGCCGGGCTATATCGATTACGCGCTTGAAAGATGCGGTCTTAACGGCTTCTTTGAGTTCGTTATCTCCTGCGCCGAGGTCGGAGCAGGCAAGGAAAAGCCGGACGTATTTCTTGAGGCACTGAGAAGGCTTGGCGGTGATATTTCCGAGGCTTGCGTTTTCGAGGACTCCTACGTAGCACTCGAGACCGCAAAGACGGCAGGCTTTATGACCGTGGGAATTTTTGACAAGAACAATTACAATCAGGATAGACTCTCTGCGGCAAGCAATTTCTACGTTGCAAACGGAATGACCGTTATGGACGTTCTGAAATAGAGAAAATAAAAAAGCATAGCTCAAGACCGAAGGTGCTCGGTAAAGTGAAGCTATGCTTTTTCTTTTAAACGCAAGTAACGTGCCCTTTGGTATCTCGTTCTGCGGGTGGGATAAACGAGATTTTAAAAGCGAACGTAAACGTTGTTTTTTTGCCGTTTGGTGCGGTAGAAAAATCCGATACAAATGAATTAAAGCGTTTTTTGAAAGCTTAAGTTTACAAAACGCCCTTTAAGAAGTTGATAACGTTCTCGCCTGCAATCTTTTCCACGGTGCGCTGAGGATAGCGCGAGAGCAGGAGATCTATCACCTGATCGTGAATGGAGACCGTGGGGTCTAAGCCTATAAGGTTCTTTCCAAAGGTACCGTCAATGTCAAAGCCGAAGGCGAGCGAATCCTCTCCGAAGTTTTCAAGGTGGTATTCAACGTGGGGGATAAGATCCTCTAATTTCGCGTTCTCGGACTTGACGAAATCGGGGTAAAGGTTAAGACCTATTACGCCGCCGCGCGAAACGATCTTTGCTGCCATGTCGCGAGTGAGGTTTCTCGGGTGATTACAAACGTCGCGGAAGTTTGAGTGCGTTGCTATCACGGGCAGGGGGTAATAATTGAGAAGGTCGTAGAAGCACTTGTCCGAGAGGTGAGAGACGTCTACCGTAATGCCGAGGTCGGCACAACGGCGCGCCATTCTGATGCCCTCGTCGGTAAGTCCGAGATCCACCTCGTCGTAGGCACCCGTGCCAAGCTCGTTGGTGTCCCAAACGAAGCCCATAATACGAAGCCCCGCCTTGTAGAGAGTGAAGAGCTCGTCGAAGTCGGCAAGGAGTCCGCCGCCGCCCTCGATGGTGAACATTGCCGAGGGAAGAGCGTTATCGGTTGCGTAGCAAAGACCTCTTACGTCCTCGATCCTGTTGATCCCCAGCCTCTCGCACTCGTAGGCGTAGACGTTAAGTCTTTGCATAACGAGTCTTTTTCTGTCCTCCATCGGATGTCCCTTGAAGGTCGTCCAAGCCGCAAAGCATTGGAGATACGGATACTTTTTCGAGGTGTTGTATTCGCTGATAAGTCCTGTGTCGGCATTTACCGTCAAAAGACTGTCGGAATGAAGATCTGCTACGTACATATTAGTCTCCCTATTGATTAAAATAGATCTTGGCGCACGAGCACCGAGAGTGGCACACAAAGTGGCGTTAGCACGTCGGCATGAAATTATACCGCTGCGCCCGAGTGCAAAAGCTATTATTCATTTTATACTATTTTTTCGTCTTTGTCAATCACGCGATCAAAATAAGCCGCTCTTTTCGTGCGGTGCCGAGCTTTTCGAAAAAGAAGTATTGACAAAGAGCGCGAAATAGTATAAAATAATATTACTTTACTTTACAAAAGCAAAAATCCCACGGAGGATATTAAAATGGACGCAATTAACAGAAAGATACTTAGCCTTCTTGAAAGAAACGCAAGAATTGAAAACTGCGATATAGCCACGGTGCTCGATATCAGCGAGTCGGAGGTCGCGGAGCGCATAGCCTCGATGGAAAAGTCGGGAGTTATTTGCGGATATAAGACCGTTATAGATTGGGAAAAGGTCGATACCGATAGCGTCAGCGCGATGATAGAGCTTAAGGTCACCCCCAAGGCAGGCTTCGGCTTTGAGGAGGTTGCGGCAAGAGTTGCAAAATATCCCGAGGTCGAGTCGGTATATCTTATGTCTGGCGGATACGACCTTAACGTTATCGTTAAGGGCAGGACCTTCCACGAGGTCTCCAATTTCGTTTCGCGCGAGCTCGCTATGATAGATTCGGTCACCTCGACGGGCACTCAGTTCGTTATGAAAAGATACAAGGAATATAACGTTGAGCTTATCGGCGAGGATGACGAAAGGAGCAACATTTCCTTATGATAGATTATTCCAAGGTTTTGTCCGCCGTCGTAAAGGAGATGAAGCCGTCGGGAATACGCAAGTTTTTTGATATTGCAAACACGATGGAGGACGTTATATCTCTCGGTGTGGGCGAGCCTGATTTCAGAACGCCCTGGCAGGTGAGAGCTGCGGGAATACACTCGCTTGAAAACGGCTCCACCCGATACACCTCAAACAGAGGTCTTGAGGCACTGAGGGAGGAGATATCAAAATACGTATACCGAAAATACGACGTGAAATATGATCCCGCCACCGAAATACTCGTCACGGTTGGCGGAAGCGAGGCTATCGACGGTGCGGTAAGAG
Organism: Eubacteriales bacterium; assembly: GCA_045129715.1. Classification (GTDB taxonomy): domain Bacteria; phylum Bacillota; class Clostridia; order Oscillospirales; family CAG-272; genus UBA1740. Next base: position 12,123 of record JBGVKA010000267.1, read on the forward strand.
CTATAGTCGAGCCGGGTGACGAGGTCATAATTCCTCAGCCGAGCTACGTTTGCTACGAGCCGATCGTAAGGCTCGCGGGCGGTGTTCCCGTTATTGTAAACACCAAGGCGGAAAACGACTTTAAATTAACACGCTCCGAGCTTCTTCGGGTTATGAGCGAGAAAACGAAGGCGATCATCCTGCCCTATCCCTGCAATCCCACGGGCGCGATAATGGAGTATGAGGATATTCTCGCGATCTCCGAGACGATAAAGGACACGAATATCATCGTTATCTCCGACGAGATATACGCGGAGCTTACCTACGGCGGCAAAAGGCACGTTAGCGTGCCGAGTGTTCCCGGTATGAAGGAGAGAACTATCCTCATAAACGGCTTCTCGAAGGCGTTTGCCATGACGGGCTGGAGACTCGGCTATGCTATGGGACCGTGTGAAATTATGAATATGATAACCAAGATACATCAGTATGCGATCATGTGCGCTCCCACCACCTCTCAGTACGCTGCCATAGAGGCTCTTAAGAGCTGTGACTCGGAGGTCGAAAGAATGCTCGAGGAATACGATATGAGAAGAAGGATCATCGTATCGGGCTTCAATAAGCTCGGGCTTTCCTGCCGTGAGCCGAAGGGCGCGTTTTACGCCTTCCCCTGTATCAAGAGCACGGGGCTCACGAGCGAGGAGTTCTGCGAAAGACTCCTCGTTGAAAAGCACGTTGCGGTAGTTCCCGGCACCGCCTTCGGTGAGTCGGGAGAGGGCTTCGTAAGAACCTCGTACTGCTACTCCACGGCACACATAAAGGAAGCACTCAAGAGAATAGAAAGCTTCCTCGAGGATCTTAAAAAAGAGAAAAAGGACTAAGTATTTAAGATTTAAAAACAATTTAAGAAGTGCCAAATTTGTTAAAATAACAAACTAAAAGTAAATAAATGTATACAAAAAGCGGTGTTTTTCAACACCGCTTTTATCTTTGACTGTTTTAAAACGATCGTGGCTTTGCTATGATGCCGATGAAAACATTTGGCTATTAAAGGCTTTTAAGCGTATCCATAACGTAGTTACCGAAATCCTCGCAGGTGGCACCGGTGTCTCTGCCGGTGATGGTGAGCTTCTTTTCCTCGAAGGAGCAGATGTCAAGAGCTCTTTCAAGCTTTGAGGCATAGTCACCGTAGCCGATGTGGTTAAGGAGCATTACGCAGGCTCTGAGCATCGAGCAGGGATCGGCGTAGATAGCTCTGCCCTCGCGCACCATTCGGGGAGCCGAGCCGTGAATAGCCTCAAACATTGCGTATTTCTTACCGATGTTAGCGCAGCCCGCGGTACCTACACCGCCCTGGAATTCTGCCGCCTCGTCGGAGATAATGTCACCGTAGAGGTTGGGAAGAAGGAGCACCTGGAAATCGCGGCGGCGTTTTTTGTCAACGAGCTTTGCGGTCATAATGTCCGCATACCACTCGTCAGTCGTGATCTCGGGATAGAGGTCTGCAACCTTGTGGCAATCCTCAAGGAAATTACCGTCGGTGGTCTTGATAACGTTCGCCTTGGTAACGAGGGAAACTCTCGTCATACCGTTCTTTCTTGCGAAATCGTAGGCAAGGCGTGCTATTCTGTCGGAGCCCTGCTTTGTGGTGATGGTGAAGTCAACTGCGAGGTCCTCGGTAACGTTGAAGCCCGACGATCCTACCGCGTATCCGCCCTCGGTGTTCTCGCGGAAGATAACCCAGTTGATGCCCTCCTCGGGAACCTTAACGGGACGAATGTTTGCAAAGAGGTCGAGAGCCTTTCTCATAGCAACGTTAGCGGACTCGATATTAGGCATACCGTCACCCTTCTGGGGCGTGGTCGTGGGGCCCTTGAGGATAACGTCGCAAGCCTTAAGCTTTTCCATAACGTCGTCGGGGATAGCCTTTCCGTGAGCTATTCTGTTCTCAATGGTGAGTCCGTCAATGGTGATAAACTTAACACGGCCCGCCTCTTCCTCTTTTTTGAGAATGAATTTTAAAACTCTCTCTGCCTCAGCGGAGATGGTGGGGCCGATGCCGTCACCGCCGCAAATACCGATCTTTATAGTGTCGAGTGCACCGTAGTCGGTGAAATCGCCCTGAGACTTCATATCCTCAACTCTTGCGAGCTGCTTCTCAAGAATTTTTCTGAATTTTTCACAAGCTAGATCAAGCTCTTTATCGTAAGTATTCATTTTATGCTCCTGTATCTTAGTTTGAATTTTTCTTGGTGTAATTGAGAAGTCCGCCGGCGAGCAGGATCTTTCTCTGTCTTTCGGTAAGGCTGAGCGAAAGCTTTATTTCCTTTTCACCTGCCTTAAGGGTTACGCTGTCATTTTTTGCAATAGCCTCGCGGAAGCCCTCTATCGAGATATCCGCGCCCTCTTCGATAAGCTCGTAATCGTCGGGATTTTCGAGAGTGAAGGGGATTATACCGAAGTTTATGAGGTTTGCAACGTGAATTCTTGCGAAGCTCTTCGCGATCACCGCCTTGATGCCGAGATAAAGCGGAACGAGAGCCGCGTGCTCACGAGAGGAGCCTTGTCCGTAGTTCACACCTCCGAGGATAACGCCTCCGCCCTCACGCTTTGCGCGTTCGGGGAAGTCGGGATCGCAAACGGTGAAGCAGAACTCGGAGAGCTTCGGAACGTTTGAGCGGTAGGGAAGGATCTTCGTGCCGGCAGGCATTATGTGGTCGGTGGTGATGTTGTCACCAACCTTGAGAATTATCTTCGAGGAAAGAGACTCGTCGGGTGCCTTGCCCTTCGGGATGGGCTTGATGTTGGGGCCGCGCTCAACGGTAACGCTCTCGGCATCCTCCTTCGATGCAGGGAGCTCGATGAGATTGTCGTTGACGAGGAACTCGTCGGGAAGGGTTATCACGGGAGCCTTGCCGAGCGTCGTGGGATCGGTGAAAACTCCTGCAATAGCGGATGCCGCCGCAACCTCGGGAGATACGAGATAAACGCTCGCATCCTTGGTGCCGCTGCGCGCTAAGAAATTACGGTTGAAGGTACGAAGGCTCACGCCTGCGCTTCCGGGGGAGAAGCCCATTCCGATACAGGGACCGCACGCGCACTCAAGAATTCTCGCGCCTGCCGAAATGAGATCGGCAAGAGCTCCGCACTCTGCGAGCATGGTGTATACCTGCTTTGAGCCGGGGGAGATCGAGAGACTGACGTCGGGGTGAACGGTCTTGCCCTTGAGCATTGCCGCAACGGTGAGAAGGTCTCGAAGCGAGGAGTTCGTGCACGAGCCGATGCACACCTGATTTATCTTCGTTCCCGCAAGCTCTGATGCCGACTTTATATTGTCGGGGGAGTGGGGACACGCGGCAAGGGGGGAGAGCGTGTTAAGATCTACCGTGTATTCCGCATCGTATTTTGCATCCTCGTCGGAGGAGAGGGGCGTGTAGTCACACTCTCTGCCCTCCGCCTTGAGAAAGGCGCGAGTGGTCTCGTCGGAGGGGAAGATGGACGTCGTTGCGCCAAGCTCCGCACCCATATTCGTGATGGTAGCACGCTCGGGAACCGAAAGCGTTTTAACGCCCTCGCCCGCGTATTCAACTATCGCACCGACACCGCCCTTGACCGAGAGGAGCCTGAGCACCTCAAGGATAACGTCCTTCGCGCTGACGTAGTCGCGAAGCTTTCCCGTGAGGTTTATCTTTATCATTTTTGGCATCGTGATGTAGTAGACACCGCCGCCCATTGCAACGGCAACGTCAAGTCCGCCCGCACCCATAGCAAGCATACCGATACCGCCTGCGGTGGGAGTATGGCTATCGGAGCCGATGAGCGTTTTTTCGGGAACGGCAAAGCGTTCCAGATGCACCTGGTGGCATATTCCGTTTCCGGGACGGGAGAAGCGAAGTCCGTGCTTTTTTGCCACGGTCTGTATGTAACGGTGGTCGTCTGCGTTTTCAAAGCCTGCCTGGAGCGTGTTGTGGTCGATGTACGCCACGGAAAGCTCGGTCTTGACTCTGTCAATTTCCATTGCCTCAAGCTGAAGATACGCCATAGTGCCCGTTGCATCCTGAGTCAAGGTCTGATCTATTCTGAGACCTATCTCGCTTCCCGTTATCATTTCACCGGAAACGAGATGTGCCTTAATTATCTTTTCGGCTATTGTATATCCCATTGTATTTTACCTCTTTTGATGGTTTTGACAATAATTATTTACAAATTTGTGGTTTTCTCTTCAAAATGACGGAGTGCCTGCTCGATGTGAACGTAAGTTAAGCGTTCTGCCTCGTCGGCATCCTTTTTGAGAATTGCCTCTAATATCTCTCTGTGCTCAAGAATGGATTTCTCGGCTCTTTCGGGATTTTTTAAGGAGAGGCGTCTATATGCCTTGATGTTTTTGTGAAGGTCGGAAAGGATCTTGTTTAAGTGGCGCGAGCCTGAGGCTGAGAAGATCGCGTTGTGGAAGTCGGAGTCGAGCTCGCCTCGTCTTTCGTCGTCACCCTTTTTGAGATAGAACTCGGAGAGCTCAACTATCTCGGTGAGGTGCGCCCTGTCCCCATCGCTCATACGCTCTGCGGCAAGCCTTGCGGCAAGTCCCTCAAGGCGCATACGGACCGCGTAAATATCCTTGATATCGTCGCGCGTGATACCGACGACGGTCGCACCCTTGTTCGCGGAGAGCTCAACGAGTCCCTCCTCTGCGAGTCTGTGGAGCGCGCTTCTTATCGGGGTTCTGCTCGCCTCAAGCCTTACTGAGAGCGCGATCTCGCGCAGCTGCTCTCCCGGGCGAAGCTTTCCCGTCAGTATCTCCTCTTCAAGAAGGAGATACACCTTCTCTTCAAGTGAAATAGAATTCGTGTTGATAGTCATTTAGCCACCTCAGTGCCTATGCTTTTTGAACACACCGTTCGATGCGAGCTCTGCAATAGCCTCAAGCTCGTCGTCACCCATTATGGTGGTTCTGCCGTCCGCGTATGCCTTATCGATCTCTTCTTTCATAAGGGTGATCACCTTGTCCTGCTTTGTGAGCATAGCGTCACCGCGGAGCGAATAGTGGTTGTTCATCCAGTACGCGATTCCTGCGAGTCCCGAGGTGTTGGTTATAGAGACCTCTGCGGGACGGGCGAGTATCTTTTCGGTGTCGAATATGTTGTATATCTCGGCATCCTTCATAAGACCGTCGGCGTGGATGCCGGCTCTTGTGAGGTTGAAGGACGAGCCAACGAAGGGCGTCATCGGGGGGATCTCGTAGCCGAGCTCGTTCTTGTAGTAATTCGCGATCTCGGTGATAACGGTGGGATCCATTCCGTCAAAGGTGCCCATAAGAGATGCGTACTCGATAACCATTGCCTCAAGAGGAATGTTGCCCGTTCTCTCGCCTATGCCGAGGAGCGAGCAGTTAACGCTCGATGCACCGTGGAGCCAAGCGGTAGTAGCGTTGGCAACCGCCTTATAGAAGTCGTTGTGACCGTGCCACTCAAGCATCTCAGAGGTAACGTCGGAGTAGTGGTGAAGACCGTAAACGATACCGGGAACGCTTCGCGGAAGCGCAACGCCCGAGAAGGGAACGCCGTATCCCATCGTGTCGCACATACGGATCCTGATCGGGATTCCCGATTCCTTCGAGAGCTCCGTGAGCTCGTTTACGAAGGGAACGACGAAGCCGTAGAAATCGGCTCTCGTTATGTCTTCAAGGTGACATCTCGGACGGATGCCCGCATCGAACGCCTCCTTGATAACGCCAAGGTAGTGGTTGAGAGCCTGCGAGCGAGTCATACCGAGCTTTTTGAAGATATGGTAGTCCGAGCAGGAAACGAGGATTCCCGTCTCTCTGATGCCGATATCCTTCGCGAGCTTGAAGTCCTCCTTCTTAGCGCGGATCCAGGTTGTTATCTCGGGGAACTTGTAGCCAAGCTCCATACATTCGTAGATCGCCTTGCGGTCCTTCTCCGTGTAAACGAAAAATTCGCTCTGACGGATAATGCCCTTCGGACCTCCGAGGCGCGCAAGCATCTTGTAAAGATCAACGATCTGCTTGGTGGTGTATGGCGCGCGCGACTGCTGTCCGTCGCGGAAGGACGTATCGGTTATCCAGATCTCCTCAGGCATATTGAGAGGCACTCGTCTATGGTTAAACGCGATCTTCGGTATCTCATCGTAGGGATAAACGTCGCGGTATAAATTCGGTTCTGCAACGTCCTGAAGCGAGTACTTGTACTGCGATTGCTCAAGAAGGTTGCTGTAAGGGCTCTTTGAAAGCATATTTTTGCTCCTTTCGTGTGAGTCGATAGTTTTTATCTTTATCTTTTATTTTTTTCTTTGCCTTTTATTTCTCTCGTTGTTTTTATCTTTTTATTTCGTATCTTTTTTATCTCTCTGCTTTGTATCTTTGCTTTTATTTCTTTGCTTCGTACTTTTTTTATCTCTTTGCTTTGAATCTTTGCGTTTATCTCTTTATTTTGTATTTTGCCTTTAGTTGTAAACCCTGCATTCTCAATTTGCGCCGTGCGCTCAATATTTCGCATCTCAGCCACATTGTATACAAGAATACAATTTGTATACAATATTATACACGAAGCTTTTTTGTTTGTCAAGTGCTTTAGTAAAACAATTTTATTTTATTATAAATGATTATTAAATGAACATTAAAAGCCCATTATAATCCTCATGCATTTTCTACGTTGCCACTGCTGTTTTTTTGGCGCGTTACGTTTTTTACCCAGCGAAAGCGGTTTATCTTTATTGCGGCGGGGAGGCATTTCAGGATCTGATCCGATTTTAAGGCGAGGAGGATCAGGGGGAGGGGAGCGTTCAGCCTTAGCGCGACGAGAG
>JBGVKA010000268.1:0-5209 GCA_045129715.1 Eubacteriales bacterium
TCCTCGTGTGCGCTTTACGAGGGAGAGTTCCGGGCACTTGTGAAAAAGGCATCAGCATCCAAAATCGAGAAATGCTACGACGTTCCGAGAAGCATAAAAGCCGCGGTGAAGGAATTTGAGCCCGTAGGCAGAGTAGAGTACCTTCTTGACGGCAAAAAGATCGGTGAGGCTTCCGTTTATTCTAAGGAAAACATAGAAAAGATCGGATTCCTTAAGCTATGGGAAAGAGTTTTAACGGGGATTTTTATCTGTAGCAAATAACGGACACGTTTTTAGGATAAAAATATTGTCATAAAGTGAAATATTTTTTAGTAAATACTTGAAAAATACGTCTTCGTGTTGTATAATTGTTTTACTTATATTAAAATATTTTATTTACATGACGGAGGTACAAAATGTCATTAAAGCTTAACGATAAATTTTTGAAGGGATTCGTTTCCGCCGAAGAGCTTGCGGCAGTTGCAGGAGAGGCTAAATCTGCATTTGAGCTTGTAAAGAGCGGTGAGGGTGCAGGAAACGATTTCTTAGGATGGGTAACTCTCCCCGAGAATTACGATAAGGAAGAGTTTGCACGCATCAAGAACGCTGCAGAAAGAATCAAGAAGAACTCCGAAATTCTCGTCGTTATCGGTATCGGCGGATCTTATCTCGGAGCAAGAGCGGCAATCGAATTCGTTAAGAGCCCTCTTTATAACAATCTTAAAAAGGACACCCCCGATATCTATTTCGCGGGTAACAATATTTCCACTACCGCTCTTTGCGAGCTTCTCTCCATCTGTGAGGGTAAGGATATTTCCGTAAACGTTATTTCCAAGTCCGGAACCACCACCGAGCCCGCAGTAGCATTCAGAGTATTCAAGCAACTCCTTATCGACAAGTACGGCGAGGCAGGCGCGCGTGAGCGTATATTCGTAACCACCGATAAGTGCCGCGGAACTCTTAAGCAGTTCTCCGATGCCGCAGGATACGAGACCTTCGTAGTACCCGACGACGTTGGCGGAAGATATTCCGTTCTTACGGCAGTAGGTCTTCTTCCCATTGCTTGTGCAGGCATCGATATCGACGCTATGATGAACGGTGCACTCACCGCTAAAAACGATTTCGCTTCCGCAGATCTCAACGAAAACGATGCAGTTAAGTATGCTGCTATCAGAAACGTTCTCGCTCGCGGTGGAAAGGTTACCGAGATCCTCGTTGGTTACGAGCCTTATATGCTTATGCTCAACGAGTGGTGGAAGCAGCTTTACGGTGAAAGTGAAGGAAAGGACAACAAGGGTATTTTCCCCGCATCCGTAGTATTCTCGACCGACCTTCACTCTCTCGGTCAGTACGTTCAGGAGGGACAGAGAAACCTCTTCGAGACGGTTATCAACGTTAAGGATCCCGGCGCTAAGTTCGTGATCCCCAACGACGAGGCAAACGTTGACGGTCTTAACTTCATCTCCGGCAAGGAGCTTGATTACGTTAACAAGACCGCTATGCTTGCAACCCTTATAGCTCATAACGATGGCGGAGTTCCCAACATCCTTATCGAGCTTGATGACAGAAGCGCATATACCTTCGGTTATCTCGTATACTTCTTCGAGCTTGCTTGCGCGGTATCCGGATATATGCTTGGAGTTAACCCCTTCAATCAGCCCGGCGTTGAAGCGTACAAGAAGAATATGTTCGCGCTCCTCGGAAAGCCCGGTTATGAGGAGATGAAAAAGGAGCTTGACGCAAGAATTTCCGACAATTGATCGGTTTTTCGCAGCTCAAACGTCACTTTTTCGCGCTAAAAATACTTTGTTTTGATTTTTTCGCATTTTTATTGAAAAAAACTAAGCAAAATCATCAAAAACTATTGCAATTTCTTAATAAATAGTGTATCATATATACAAGAGGATTATCTTAATCCTAAAAGGAGGATTTCAAAATGATTAAATTATTTATCGGCGCTAAAGGTTCAGGAAAGACCAAGACTCTCATCGAGCTCGTTAACAATGCAGCCAACACCTCAAACGGTTCCGTTGTTTGCATCGAAAAAGGCGACAAGCTCAGATTTGACGTAACCTCTAAGGCGCGCCTTATTGATACAGATTCCTACGGCATCGCAGATGCTGAAAAGCTTACCGGCTTTATCGCAGGTATCCTTGCTTCCAACAGTGATATCACCGACGTTTTCGTTGATTCTTCTCTTAAGATCTGCGGAAATGACGTTGCGGCTTTCGAAGGTCTTCTCAAGGATCTTGAGCCCGTTGTTGCAGACGTTAACCTCGTTATGACCGTATCCATCGCTATCGAGGCTTGCCCCGATACCATCAAGGCATACACCTAATATATAATAACGATTACATAAGAAGCGGATCGAGTATCCGCTTCTTATTTTTTGCTTTTTCTCATTTCTCGAACAAAAAACGACGGCTTGCATAGAATGTATTGAGGTTATCATACCTCAGAAAGATTATATATAATCGAGGGAGAAGTTGCAATGACAGATCACAGAAATTCAACGTCGGGTATTTGTCAGGACAGCCGTGGAACAATATGCATCGATACCCAGCGTGTCCTCGATTCCTGCCGTGACAGAGATTGCTTCGAAAACACAAGAGTTTATCTTACACCGGTAGGTGAAGAGGTTATCGCCTCTTCAACCAACGTCAGAGCGCGCTCAGCGAGTGTCGTTTGGGCGTACGTCGGTGTCAACGAGGTTCCTTTTAACTGCGGTTTCTATCAGGTAAGCATACGCTATTACATCCTCGTAGAGCTTGAGGCGTGTATTGCGCTTGGCAGAAGCCAGAGCTTCAAGGGCCTTGCCGTACTCGAAAAGGAAGTAGTTCTTTACGGCGGAGAAGGGAACGTTACCACGTTTTCCTCCGATCCCGAAAACAGCTATTGCTCGATAAACGAGGATAATAAGGGCTCCACTGCCCCAGTAGCCATCGTTGAGACCGTAGAGCCTATGATACTCGGCACTAAGGTAAAGGAGCACGAATGCTGCACGCCTTGCGGATGCGTGGCAGACTCCTCGCTTGAGCTTCCTGCGTGCGTTTGCTCTTGTATCGGCGGTGATATTTGTACCGCAAATAACGGTCCCAAGCTCTATATTTCCTTTGGCATCTTCTCGGTGATCCGTATAGTTCGTCCTGCGCAGATACTCGTTCAGGCAACGGACTACAGCGTGCCCGATAAGGAATGCGTTGCGGCAACGAACGACGAAAATCCTTGCGCTGTATTCAACAGTATGCCATTCCCGGCAGCAAGATTCCGTTCCACCGGTGCAAACAACTTGAATTCTGCAGATAATCAGCGCACGAAGGGTTGCGGATGCAACAAATAACGCGCTCGCAGAAAATAAGATAAGCCAAAGCGTAAACCTTTAGAACTCAATAAAAAGCGGAGCTTCTACTAAGTGTGCTCCGCTTTTTATATATTATGAATTTTGTCTCATTATTTCATACGCGAACATTGTCGTTGCGGATGCCGCAGAAAGCGACGCCTTAAACTCGCGAGCGTAATCGATCTTTACCTTAATATCGGCAAGATCGAGGACCGCGCGCGATATTCCGCGTTTCTCACCGCCAACGATCAGAAGGATGGGCAATGGAAGTGCACACCTTCCAAGAACGTTATCCGTGTCCTCCTCGGCACAAACTACGGTATATCCATTTTCCTTAAAGAGCTTTACCGCCTCGACAGGATCTGCCTGATACATACTGAAAAGCTCGGATGCTCCTGCCGAGCTTCTGCAAACGACTCCTGCCGCGCTCATCCAATTTCGAGGGGGAAGAATGATACCGTCCGCACCAACCGCGTATAACGAGCGAAGTGCATATCCGAAATTATAAGGATCCTCAATGCCTTGTATCATAGCAAAAAATCCGCGCTCGGGCAGGGAATCAAGAGTCTTAATTTCGGGAATATTTCTTGCTGTTGTTACCGCCACTATACCGCCGTGAGAGGTTCCGAGCGTTATTTTTTCAAGCTCTTCCGAAGAAGATTCGATTAACTCAAAACCATATTTAGACGATACTGCCTTAAAATATCCTACCTCTTTTGATATTTTTTGCAATCTCTCTTTATCAAAAAGTATTTTTTCTATCCTACGGTCATTCGTGCCGGCATCGATTGATCTAATTATTGCACGAATGGACGTCATTCCTTCGAAGACGACCGAATCGCAAAATTTTGTTTCTTCTTTTTGCATTATATCTGCTTGCCTTTCATATATTGTATTATCAACGCATAACGGAGAAATTTCTATGGATATTTTTCACGGCAAAGAACGCTCCGAGGTGATCGCAGAATACGTGATCGAAAACGGAGCTACCGTCAGAGGTGCAGCCGCGCATTTTGGAATGAGCAAAAGCACCGTACATAAGGATCTCGCATATAAGCTTAAGTACTACAACGCCGCACTCTACAAGAGAGTAAAGGAAATTTTGGATCTCAACAAATCCGAAAGACACCTGAGGGGCGGGGAAGCCACTCGAAAAAAGTATCTGAACAAGAAAAACGGCTTAAAAGCACCGTATGAGCCTTAAAAAGTAGGGAAGACTTCCCTGCTTTTTTTCTTTTGATCCCAAGTACCGGTTTTCGGGGTGGTACCGAAAGGCACCACGGTTAATTTCACATTTGGGAAATTAACGTCACATAGATTATAATATACGAAGTTCGTGTCTGTCGGCTTGCCAGCAAGCACGAACGACTATATTTCAAGGAATGTGCGAAAACCCTCGGTTTTCGGGGTGGTGCCGAAAGGCAACACAGTTAATTTCACGCGTCGGGAAATTAACGTCACATAGATTATACTACATATTTGTTTGGTTTTCAAGTAAATATTAAGTAAAACTTTTTCTAAAATTATAAAATGCGAAAAACGGTTTTCTTTGAGCTTTACAGTTAAACACCTCAATTGGTCTTTACTAAAGGATCTATAGGATACCAAAAACAAAAGCTTGCGCAAAAGGTTCTTTTGCAAATTGCGTAAATACAAGCGATCGTAAACAAAATTTTAGAGATCAAATTTTAACAGCTATCCAATACCTAAACACATATTTAAAGGCATCGTACAAGGCAAAAAGAAGCAGAGAATCAGCTATCACTAAAAGGAGGCTCAAAAAGCACCGTTTATAAGCATATATCGATATTTAGGTATATTTTATGGCAGAAATGCCGTTTTGGGTTCCCTTGATTATACAAAATATTAATTTTGTATAATAGGATATAC
>JBGVKA010000269.1:0-9242 GCA_045129715.1 Eubacteriales bacterium
AGAACCGCGAGTCTCAACGCCTCGTTTGCCATCTGTGCATCAACGCGTATGTCGCTTGACGTGGATACGGGAACGCTTACTCCGCACTTTTCAAGTATTTCGGAAAGCTTATCCGATACCTCGGCAACGTGAGAGCTTTCCTCAAGCTGATCCATCGTTTTCATAAGCTCACCGCGTTTTACGGCTCTTTTGATAAGCTCGCGCCACTCGGTAACGTTCTTTCTGCCCATAGCAACTCTGTATTTATCCGAGTTACCGTAAACGAGGAAGCGGTATTCCTTTTCTCTTATCTTCTGCGAAACGTCCTCACCGAGCTCAAACACTATATCGTCCGAGGTGACGTTATCGTTAACGCTGTACGCAACGGAAGAATTCTTTCTCGTCCATTTGATCCAGAAATCACGCGCGGAGCATCCCTTGGCAGATATAAGAAGTCTGCGGTAGGTAACGTTCTCGGAGGTATGCTCCATATAGGTGTTGGGAGCGAAAACTATATCAAGCTCGATACTGCTCTCGGGGAGTCCCTTGATTCCGCATGCACGGCTTATTGCCACGGAGATCTGGCGGTTCATTTCGTCGACGAAGGTCTGCGAATATTTGCCGGAAAGCATTTCGGGATCGGGTGCATCGGTGGTAACGTTCATTTTAACGCATCCGCCCTCGAAATAATTGCTTCTGCCCTCAAGTGCTTTTTTGAACGCGATCGGAACGTCATCGGCAAATATGAAATCTATACCGCCGTTACCAACGTACGCATACGGATTTCCGTTCTTGAAATCCGCGCTGACGGACACGTCCCATTTTATCCACACTACCGCGTGGATACCGCCGATAAGCACGGTCAGGGGATAATACCAATATCCGTCCTTTATAAAGTTATCGTTTATGTAATCCTCGTAAAGCTGAACGCCCTCAAGAGACGTGCCGTAAAGCGCGTGAAGCTTGGGTACGAGATTGTCGTTTACACTCTTCTCAAAGCTCTCGGTAAGAGTTTCCTTGATTATCTTGTTATGCAAGAGATCGAACGTCATTTAAACCTCCTCAGAATTAAAAGACACGGGTGTGCCCTTATTTTATAATTATACAAGTATATTTTAACATAGCGCGGTTAAAAATGCAATATTTTGTTGTCGAAAGTTTAAAAATATTTACGATTTTTTCTCGCATTTCCACATAAGCCTGATTTTTCCGCGCTCCCTGTCGGGTGATACCCATTTTTCGCACAAGAGACAAAAAACAAATGGGCAAGCACAAGGCTTACCCATTTGAAAATTATTCTTTTTTTACCAAACGATCAAATTTCTTCGGATAAAATTACTTCTGAAGAAGGTGGATAGCGAAGCCGCAAACCTCATCCTTGAAGTATGCAAACTTGGGCTTTCCGGTCTTTTCGTCGTAAGTAACGCTTGCCTCGTCGAACTCAAAGCCCATTCTCTTGAAGTAAGCCATAGCTCTGTCTACGAAGTTGGTGCGGATAGCAATGTGACCGCACTTGCCGGGGCCCTTGCCCATCATAAACTCGAACGCCTCACCTGCGAAGATGGACTTGCTGGTCTCACGAAGGGGCATACCGAACATAAGCTCGAAGAGCTTTGCTCCGCGACGGCACTCCTCCTCGTTCTCGTTGTTGATACCCATGTGGATGAACTCAAGACCGAGCATGGTCTTTACTGCGTTTCTCGTAAGAGCGGTGATCTCGTCCCACTTCTTCTCCTTAACGAGCTCGTCCTTAACCATGAAGGAACCTCCGCAAGCAACGATCTTGTTGAACTTGAGGTACTCAAGAAGGTTGTCTGCACCGATACCGCCGGTGGGCATAAAGGTAAGCTGACCGTAGGGTGCAGCCATAGCCTTAAGCATCTTAAGTCCGCCTGCTGCCTCTGCGGGGAAGAATTTAACGGTCTTAAGACCAAGCTCAAGAGCAGCCTCTACGTCAGAGGGGTTGGAGCATCCGGGGAGCATGGGAATTCCCTTGGAAAGCGCGTATGCGGTTACCTTGGGGTTGAGACCGGGGGAAACGAGGAACTTGGAGCCTGCTGCGATAGCGGCATCAACCTGCTCGGTGGTGAGCACGGTTCCTGCGCCTACGAGCATCTCGGGATATGCCTCGGTAATATTTTTAATAGCCTCTGCAGCGCAAGCGGTTCTGAAGGTGATCTCGGCTGCGGGAAGTCCTCCGTCAATAAGTGCCTTTGCAAGCGGAACCGCATCATCGGGGTTCTCGATCTTAATAACGGGAATAAGACCTATGGAATAAAGCTCTTTCATCATATCGTTGTTCATTGGTGTTGTCTCCTTATTTTTTTTGTTTGCACCTACATTATACTATAAGTTGAACCTTAAAAAAATTGTAAAAATTGCCACCAAGATTGCAAAACTTGACCTTTAGGTGAATATTAAAATATTTTGTTGACAAAATTCGCGGGCGGGTATATAATAGTTTTACTAATAAATTAGATTTTTGTTTTTGACGGGGAGGCGTGATATATGAGAGTCGCGGTGCTTACCACAGATAAATACCTTTTGCGTTTTGCGGAGCTTCTCTTCGGCGCGGATGCCGAGGTGACCGACTCCTGCGACGGCTCAGCCGACGTCTTGATCCACGACGTTGATTCCGGTCTTGAGATCACCGAGCAGGTTGCTCGCGTGATAGCGGTATCGAGACTTGATACGCCCGGCGCCGAGAGGCTTCCCATCGCGCGCGAGCGTTTGCGAGAGCTCGTTTTAAGCGGCGAAAGAATGCCGCGGCTTTCCCTTTCCCGCGACGGTAAGGGTGCCGTTATGAAGGGCAAGCTCGTCAAGCTTACCGCGCACGAATTTTCTCTCCTTTCGCTTCTCATTGAAGGCGGTGCTGAGTTTACCTCGCGAGAGAAGATCTCGGAAAAGGTCTGGGGCGGTGCCTCGGACGGACTTATCAACATTTACGTTCACTATCTTCGCGAAAAGCTGGAGACGGACGGTGAAAAAATCATAATTTCGTCAAGAAAATACGGATACAGGATCAATCCTCTGTACATCGGAGCAAACGACGGGACTCCGAGCGTGACGGAATAGAAGGGAGTATATCGTGATAACACTTATTGAAGGCGGATTTTTTGCGGGCGGAAGAGAGCTCGTAAAGGGCAGAATAGCGAAGCTTTGCGAAAGCGGTCGCAGGGCGTTTCTGATAGTGCCCGAGCAGGACACGGTAAGCTCCGAAAACGAAATGGCGGATTTTTTGCCGAGCAATTCTCCCCTTTTCGTTGAAACCACCAATTTCACGAGATTTTCCGACGTTATATTCCGCTCACAGGGTGGCTCGTGCGAGAAAAACGCGGATTCGGTAAAGCGTGCACTCGTTATGTGGAAGACTCTCACCGAGCTTTCGCCCGTGCTTGAGGCATCCTCACGGCGCGGCGACGTCTCGCACGGAAGCGTTTCGAAAATGCTTGCAACGGTAAAGCAGCTCCAAAGCTACGCAATATCCCCCGAAAGCCTTGCCGAAGCAGAGCTCACGGTGGCAGAGCGCGCCGAGGACGGAAGACTCCGAGCAAAGCTTGCGGATATATCAAAAATCATGATCCTCTACAACAGCCTTATGGAAGAGAAGCTTTCAAGTGCGGAGGACGAGATACTCGTTGCGGTAAAAAAGCTCACCGAGGCAGACGAAAAATTCCTGACCGATACGGAAATATTCATCGACGGCTTCACGTCGTTCACCGAGCCTCAGTACAGAATGATCTCTGCGTTGGCAAAAAGATGCAACGTTACGGTCTCTCTCATTCTTCCGAAGGCATCCCTCGACTCTTACGAATATACCGAGACGAGAGACACTCACAAAAAGCTCGTCGCACTCGCATCAAAGATAAACACCGAGGTAAAGCTTGAAAGGATAGACGGCCGTTTCGGTACCTCGTCATTGCTTTTATCCGAGGTGACCGATCTTCTTTGGAAGAGCAACGGCAGGATCGATCCGGATGCGCTTAAGAATAGCGGTGACCTTAGAATTTTCGAGGCGGAAACGCCATACGACGAATGCGATTTCGTGGCTTCCGATATCAGAAGGCGAGTTATGGAGGGCGCGAACTACTCCGACTTCGGAGTTATAGCGCGAAGCACCGACAGCTATCGCGGAATCATTGACGTTGCCTTTAAAAAAGCCGAGGTGCCGTTCTTCCTCTCTCAGAGGACCGACGTTTCCTCGTTCGAGGCCATCAAGCTTATATACAGTGCGCTTTCTGCGGTCTCGGGAGGCTTTGCGCGTGCGGACGTGATCGCATACGCAAAGTGCTCGCTTTCGGGACTTAGCCGAGAGCTTGCCGACGAGCTTGAGCTTTACGCAGAAAAATGGCAGATCAACGGCAAGCGCTTCACGGACGGCATCGCTTGGAATATGAACCCCTCGGGCTATAGCGAAAGAAGGCGCGAGACGGATGCGGAAAAGCTGATGCGTATAGACGGTGCGCGAAGCACCCTGATAGGTCCCCTGACGCTTCTTGCAGAAGGCGTTTCGGAAGCAAAAACGGTCAGAGATCACGCGAGCGCACTGGTTGATTTTTTGACGGCACTTGACGTTGAGAAAAAGCTTAAAGTGAAAAGCGAGGAGGAGAAGCTCCTATTTGGCGGAGCCAACGAAACCGAAAGAATTTGGAAAACGATATGCACCGCTCTTGATAGCTTATGCGACGTTCTCGGAGATGCCGAAGTGCCTCCCGAGACCTTCTTATGTCTACTTAAGATTACATTTTCCGAGACAAACGTAGGAAGAATACCTGCATTTACCGAAGAGGTAGCTATAGAAAGCGCGAACGTTGCCCGTATGAAAGATAAGAAGCACGTTTACGTTATCGGCGCAAATGCAGGCGTTTTCCCCGCGAGCGCGGACGACGACTCGTTCTTCACAGACAAGGACAAAAGAACGCTTTGCTCGATCGGCATTCCGATAGACGAGGATGCAGGGCTTAAGGGCGCACAGGAGCTGTATTACTTCACACGCTCCCTATCCTTTGCCAAGGAGGACGTGACTGTCACCTACTCAAAGGCGGACTCATCGTTCAAGGCTTGCTCACCCTCGGATGCTATAACGAGGATAAGATCTCTCACGGGTGGGGCTATATCGGTACGAAGCATCTCCGCTCTCCCCTCAAGCGAGAGGACGTATTCTCCCGAATATGCGATAGAGCACCTTTGCGCATACGATCCCGAATACGACGGAATAAGGGGAGCTCTTGAAACGCTTGGGTACGGGGACAAGCTCAGCGTGAGCGAGGGCAATATCAAGAACGCGGCACTGAAGCTTTCGGAGGAGTCGCTCGATGCCCTTTACGGCAAAAGCATACCTATGACTCAAAGCAAGCTTGAGCTCTTTGCAAAATGCCCGATGAACTATTTCTGCTCCTACAACGTTGGTCTTAAGGAGAACGAGCGCGCGGAATTTGACGCCCGTAATATAGGTAATTTCCTACACGCCGTGCTTGAGAATTTCTTCAGAAAGCTCAAGACGATGGGCAGATCGATCGCATCGATAGGCGAGGAGGAAAAGCTTTCACTGATACGAAGCGTTGCGGACGATTACATCTCAAAATGCTTTGAGGGGATCCCGAAGACCTCGGCAAGACTCAAAAGCACGGTGGATAAGCTTTGCGCTTACACGAAGCCGATAATAGACAATCTTTGCGATGAATTTGCCGATTGCGAATACGAGCCGACCTTCTTCGAGCTTGAGATAGACGGAAGAGCCTCGGACAAGCCAAGCCCCGTTATTTTTAACACGGATACGGGGAAAAGCATTTATATCACGGGAAAAATAGACCGAGTTGATACTCTCGTAAAGGACGACAGAATATACGTTCGCGTCGTTGATTACAAGTCGGGCAAAAAGGTCTTCTCTCCCTCGGATATCGAGCGCGGAATGAACCTGCAGATGTTCTTATATCTTAAATCCGTCGTGGACACGGATAAGGACGGCTTTAAGTCTCGCATAGACTCCGACACGAAGAAGACTCTGGTCCCTGCAGGCGTTTTATACGTTAAAACGAGCGTTGACGACGTCAAGGCTCAGCACAACACACCCGAGGACGTTTTCGCCGCTGCAAAGGACACGAGGCACAGACTCGGAATGGTTCTTGACGACGGTGATTCACTCGCGGCTATGAATCCGAATTACATACCCATACGCTTCAAAAAGGACGGTGACGTTGACTCGCGCACCAAAAAATACCTATACACAGAAAACGGCTGGGACAGAATAAACGAGGCGATCGAGACATCCGTCAAAGCCATTTGCAACAGAATGATTTCGGGAAGCATTGACGCAATACCGCTTGCAAAAAATAACGGCAAATCAGACGTCTGCGAGTACTGCAAATTCAAGGCAATATGCCGAAACGCTAACTAATATTTACATTTAAAGACAAAAAAGAGTGCCGAGAAGGAGATCTGCGATAGAGCAGTATAAAAATCAAAACACCTGCCAACAGGAAAAGGACGAAGAATTGCGAAAATTCCTCGTCCTTTTTTTCTTGACAAGCACTGCTTTTGAAGACACAAATGCATATAGTGAAATGTTTTGCTTCCGCAAAACGTGAAATAATGTGCTACTGCACATTGTGAAACATCTCGCCGTGCTCGATGTGAAATGAAATTTGCCCACGTCCGCGCAAGCGGACATTTCACATTTGCGGAGCAAATATTTCACCGCAAAGCGATTTCACTTGCCCGAAAGGGCAAATTTCGTTGCGTACCTGCTCTATGGCAGGTACGCAGATCGGCACTCTTTTTTCGTTATTCGGCACCAAAAGGCACCTTTCGCATTACTTAGCAAAGTAGCGGACAGCGTTGTTGTAGCAGATATCCTCTACTATCTTTCCGACGAACTCAACGTCGTAGGGATACTCGCCGCCCTCCATAAGAGCACCGAGCTTAGAGCAAAGTATTCTTCTGAAATACTCGTGACGGGTGTAGGACAAGAAGCTACGGCTATCGGTAAGCATACCAACAAACTGAGAAATAAGTCCTACCTGCATAAGAGCCTCCATCTGCTTCTGCATACCGTCCTTCTGATCGTTGAACCACCAGCCGGAGCCGAACTGGATCTTGCCGGGAATTCCACCCTGGAAGCAGTTCATAAGAGCCGCGAGAGTTTCGTTATCGCGGGGGTTGAGGCAGTAAAGAACGGTCTTGGGAAGCTCGCCGGTCTTGTCAAGCTCGTTGAGGACCGCGGAAAGCTTGGGAGCAAAATTCTGATCGTTTATAGCATCAAAGCCGGTATCGGGACCGAGCTTCTTGAAGTTTCTCTCGGAGTTGTTTCTGAGAGCACCGATGTGGTACTGCTGAACCCAACCGAGCTCGTTATAGATCTTACCGAGCGCAACGAGAAGCGCGCCCTTGTACTTCTCTACCTCGTCCTCGGTAACGCTCTCGCCTCTGAGTGCCTTTGCGAATATAGCCTCGCACTCCTCGGGAGTTGAGGGAAGGTACTGGAAGGGCTCGAGTCCGTGGTCGGAGCATACGCATCCTACCTCGTCGAAGAAATACGCTCTCTGAAGAAGAGCCTTTTTAAGAGTAGCAAAGCTATCGATCTTGTAGCCAACGACGTTGCCGAGCTGCTCTATCCAAGGAAGGAAGGTGGGCTGATCGATCTTCATTCCCTTATCGGGACGGAAGGAGGGGCGTACCACTACGTCAAAACTATCGTCCTCCTTGAGAAGAATGTGATACTCAAGAGAGTCAACGGGATCGTCAGTGGTGCAAAGACCGGTAACGTTCGACATCTTTATAAGCTGTCTTGCGGTGAGATTTTCAAGCTTAGCGTTAGCCTCCGCATAGATCTTATCCGCAGTCTCGGGGGTGAGGATATCGTTTATACCGAAGAAGCGGCGAAGCTCAAGGTGAGTCCAGGAATAGATGGGGTTACCTATTGCGTAAGGAATGGTCTTAGCATAAGCTGCGAACTTTTCCTCGTCCGATGCATCTCCCGTGATAGCGTTCTCGTCAATACCGAACTGACGGAGAAGACGCCACTTATAGTGGTCTCCGGCAAGCCATACCTCAGTAAGACTTCTGTACTTTTTATCCTCGTAGATCTCCTTGGGATTAAGGTGACAGTGGAAATCGTATATGGGCATCTTTGCCGCATAGCCGTAGTAAAGCTCCTTTGCCGCCTCGGAATCAAGAAGGAAATCGTTACCTAAAAATTCTTTCATAGCTAAAGCTCCTTTGTCTTTTAAATATTTATCTTTGCGTATAGTTTAGCACATCACGGCTCTTTTTTCAAGTTCTTTTTGAAACTTTGAGGCGTATTTTTTGAAAAAGGTCGAAAAAATGTTACTTTTCAAACATTTACACCGTCACGGTACAGAGAAAAATATAACTTTTGACATTTCTCCTCATTTCCCGTGCATCAGATCAAGTTCCGCTTTCCGCTGCTTTTTGAAAGAAAAACCGTATATTCTCCAATCTTTTTAAAAAAGCTTTCTGTTTTTTCACTCGTTTTATTGACTTTATCTCAAAATTCGTATAAAATATATACGTAAATATTTAGAGAGGTGAGACTATGAGGTTAAAAAACGTTTTTTTACATACCGCGCTCGTTATCAGACACAAGCACAAGGTTTTCATTCACGCAGTAAAATGCGGAATCCCCTTCCGCGGACTCATGCACGATCTTTCAAAGTTCTCGCCGTCCGAATTTTTCGAGAGCGTTAAATTCTTCCAAGGTCACCGCTCCCCCATAGGAGTTGCCCGCAGGGAGCAGGGCGTCAGCCGTGCGTGGCTCCACCACAGAGGAAGAAACAAGCATCATATAGAATATTGGTACGATCACGAATGCGATCCGCTTCCGATGATGCCGTACAAGTATGCGGTCGAATGCGTTTGCGATAAGCTTTCGGCAACGAAGACGTACGCTAAAAAGAGTTACGACGATTCTATGCCTCTCGCTCACTGGGAGCGTTACGGCTGTAAGGCTCCTTGCAACCCAAAGACCTCCGCATTCATTGAGCGCGTATTCATAGATATCAGGGATCACGGTGAAAAATACGTGCTCAACAAAAAATACATGAAGAGAACGTTCAAGGAAATTTGTCTTTCCGATGAGTCGGAGAAGACCACGGTATAACGCGCTCCGTATTCAAGTAAAATTAGCAACCGCCGAAAAAGAAGCTATAATGGTATAAAATCTTTTTCGGGAGGACGTATTTTGGGAATACGCGAAGCAATAACGAAGAAAAACGCATCGATCGGCTTTTTCGGTCTTGGAGGAT
>JBGVKA010000270.1:0-4244 GCA_045129715.1 Eubacteriales bacterium
CGTCGATCCAATCGAACGAGCCTAAAAGACTCACGAACGAAAGCGAGATCTCCAGAAAGGCTACGACCGAGAAGCCGATAGCGGTGTAGGAGCCGTATTTGAAGCTCTTTGCAAACTCGGAAAGCTTATAAAGTCCAAGAAGCATCACCATTCCCGCGATTATATCCGTATAAACGTAATAGCTGATGTTTATAAGGAAAAAGTATCCTATAAAAAGAGTACCAAAACCCATTTTTTCTCCTTTTGGCTCTCTCGGAGTGCCCGAGAGAGCTTATAGTAAGGTCAATGTTTACTGCTTTGCCTGATCCTTTGCCCAGCAGCACGCCTTGTATTTCTTACCGCTACCGCAGGGACAGTATTCGTTTCTGCCGACTACCTTTCCCTTGGTAACTATGGGACGGCGCTTAGGCTGAGAGCCGTCACCGCCGGTGCCGGTCTCCTTTGCGACCTGAACGCGCTCGGTTGCCTGACGGCGAGGCACCGCGGAGAGAACCTCCTTAACGGTCTTCTCGCGGATCTCCTCGGACATCTTGTCAAACAGGTCTGCGCTTTCGATCTTGTATATAGCCACGGGATCTCTCTGTGCGTAGGAGTTAAGACCTACGTAATCCTTAAGATCGTCCATCGCCTCAAGATGATCCATCCATCCAAGGTCAACGTTGCGAAGAAGGATGACCTTCTCAACCTCGCGCATTGCGTTTTCGGGCGCACCCTCAATGCCGCGGAAGAGCTCGTCCTTGCCGTGATAGATCTCAAGTGCCTTGTCGATGAACTTCTGCTTCTCCGCTTCCTTGTCAAGCTCCTTAAGCTCCTCGGCTGAGTACTGAAGCACGCGGCCGTCGGTGAGCATACCGCGGAACTGCTGAGAGAATTCCTGAGGCTTGTATTCGGAGCTATCCTCACCGCTAAAGCAGAAATCAAAGGTATCCGCTACGGTAGAGACGATCATATTCTGAATTTTTTCGCTGATATCGTTAAGCCAGAGAATTTCGTTACGCTGGTTGTATATGACCGTTCTCTGCTGGTTCATAACGTCGTCGTAGGTAAGAACGTTCTTTCTTCTCTGGAAATGCATTGCCTCGATCTTGCTCTGCGCTCTTTCGATAGCGGATGAGACCATCTTCATATCGATAGGCATATCCTCGGGAATACCGAGCTTCGTTGCAAAGCCGAGAATTCTGTCCGAGCCGAAAAGACGCATAAGATCGTCCTCAAGAGAGAGGTAGAATCTTGATTCACCGGGATCGCCCTGACGGCCGCTTCGACCTCGGAGCTGGTTATCGATACGGCGAGAATCGTGACGCTCGGTACCGATTATGAAAAGACCTCCCGCCTCGCGAACCTTCTCTGCCATGGGGCGAATTTCTTCCTTGTACTTCTCGTAATACTTGTTGAAGGTAGCGCGCGCATTGAGAACGCCCTCGTCAGTGGTCTCGCTCGAGCCGGTAGCACTTGCGATAACCGATTCGTCAAAGCCCTCCTTGCGCATTTCTGCCTTTGCAAGATATTCGGGGTTTCCGCCGAGCATAATATCGGTTCCACGTCCTGCCATATTCGTTGAAATGGTTACGGTTCCGTAGGTACCTGCCTGCGCAACGATCTCCGCCTCTTTATCGTGCTGCTTAGCGTTAAGAACGCGGTGGGGAATTCCCGCCTTTTTAAGAAGAAGAGAAAGCTCCTCGGATTTGTCTATGGAAACGGTACCGACGAGTACGGGCTGTCCCTTTTCGTGACAAGCCTTTATCTGCTCTATTATAGCCATAAGCTTACCGCGTCTGGTACAGTAGATAGCGTCGTTATAATCGCGTCTTATCATAGGCTTGTTGGTGGGAACCTCGACTACGTCGAGCGAGTAGATCTCGCGGAATTCGTCGTCCTCCGTAAGAGCCGTACCGGTCATACCGGAAAGCTTCGAATACATACGGAAATAGTTCTGGAAGGTGATAGTAGCGATAGTCTTCGATTCCTTTTGTATCTTAACGCCTTCCTTTGCCTCAATAGCCTGATGCAAGCCGTCGTTATATCTTCTTCCGGGCATAAGTCGTCCGGTGAAGGTATCAACTATGATTACCGCGTTATCCTTAACGATGTAGTCAACGTCGTTTTTCATTACACCGTGAGCACGGATAGCGATATTAACGTGATGATAAATAGTATTGTTTTCGGGATCGGAGAGGTTTGAGATGTTGAAGAATTTCTCTGCCTTTTCAACACCGTGAGGGGTCAGAACGGCAGTGCGAGCCTTCTCGTCTACGATAAAGTCCTCGGAATAAAATTCGAGATCCTGCTTCGTGTCCATCTCCTTTATTACGTGGCGGCTCATTTTTCTTACGAGTCTGTCAGCCATATCGTAAAGCTCGGTGGACTTGGAGCCCTCGCCCGAAATGATAAGGGGAGTTCTCGCCTCGTCTATAAGAATGGAGTCCACCTCGTCAACGATCGCAAAGTTGTGACCTCTCTGAACGAGACGCTCCTTGTAAACGACCATATTGTCACGAAGATAGTCGAAGCCGAGCTCGTTGTTCGTTCCGTAGGTTATATCAGCCGCATAAGCCTCGCGCTTCTCGGCGTTGTTCTGACCGTGGATTATAAGACCGGTGGTAAGACCGAGGAAGCCGTAAACTCGTCCCATCTCCTCGCTGTCACGCTGAGCAAGATAGTCGTTTACGGTAACGATATGAACGCCCTTGCCGGAAAGTGCGTTAAGGTATGCGGGAAGGGTAGCAACGAGAGTTTTACCTTCACCCGTTTTCATTTCCGCAATTCTTCCCTGGTGCAGAAGGATACCGCCCATAAGCTGAACGCGGAAGGGACGCTTTCCGAGAACTCGGAAATCTGCCTCTCTTACGAGAGCAAAAGCATCGGGAAGGATGTCGTCGAGAGTTTCTCCTGCTTGAAGACGGGATTTGAGCGTGTCAGTCGTAGCACGAAGCTCCTCGTCACTCATCTCGGAATATTTATCTGAAAGGGATTCGATAATATCGACAGTAGCGGT
This sequence comes from Eubacteriales bacterium, assembly GCA_045129715.1. Classification (GTDB taxonomy): domain Bacteria; phylum Bacillota; class Clostridia; order Oscillospirales; family CAG-272; genus UBA1740. The sequence continues at coordinate 2,996 of JBGVKA010000270.1, forward strand.
AATTTTTTTGATTTGCTTTTCACTGTACGATTTGAAAAGCGAAGAAAATATACCCATTTTAAAGTCCTCCGTATAAAGAGGCGGTTCGTCCGCCGTTTTGGTACATAAATACCCATTTTAATTAACTCTACTATTATAACACAAAACAAATCAAAAATAAAGAATAAAATGTAAAATATTTAAAATAATAACGATATTTTTATGTTTTGGGCTTTAAAATGAGTTTTTCTATTGACTTTTTTGCAAAAAACGATAAAATAGTATACATAAAACAAAAAATCAAAGGGAAAACTTTAGATGAAACGAAAAATCAATATCGTACTTTATTCGCCCGAGATACCGCAGAATACGGGTAATATCGCGAGGACCTGCTCGGTAACGGGCGCGGCTCTTCATATAATAAAGCCTATAGGCTTTGAGATTTCGGATAAGACCTTAAAGCGCGCGGGACTTGATTATTGGAACACTCTTGAAATATATTATTACGAAAGCTACGCCGAGTTTGAAGAAAAGCACGGGGATAAAAATATATTTTATTTTTCCGCACACGCTAAAAAAAGATACGTCGACGTTGATTACGACGGTGAGGTCTATCTTATGTTCGGAAAAGAGACCGCCGGAATTCCGAAGGAGCTTATCCTTGCAAATATAGATAAGGCTTTAAGGATCCCTATGCTTGAAAACCGCAGATGTCTTAATCTTTCAAATTCCGTGGCTATCGCGGTCTACGAGGTTTTGAGGCAATGGGATTTTGGCGGATTTCTCGAGGCGGGAGATATAGTTTAACTCCAAAGTCCAAAACGCACCGCCTCGAGTCGCACCGTCGCCAAAAGCGGAGGAGAGGGGAGACGGGAGCCGTGCTTTTACGTTTTCTCGACTTGGCGAATAACGGGTACGCGGAAAGGCGCGAAAATGACTAACAAAAACGAAAAGATCACTCCCGTTCTTCTTGGCGGTGACTTGAACGCATATTCTGTGGCAATGTCGTTTGCGGAGCAGATAGGAGCAGTGTCCGAGGTCTTTGCAAGAGAAAGACTTGCCGTGACCGATCTTTCGTCATATATAAATCTCCATACGGTCAGGGATCTGAACGATTGTAACGTTGCCGTTCCCGAGCTTTTAAGCTTTGCGAAGCTTCGGCGCGGTGAAAGGCTTTTGCTCGTTCCTTGCGCCGATTGGTACGTAGAAATGCTTGAGTATGCACGCGACGCGCTTACCGAGCATTTTTATTTTAATATTCCGTCGTTTG
>JBGVKA010000271.1:0-2196 GCA_045129715.1 Eubacteriales bacterium
AGTGAAAAGCCCTCGTGGTGACGAGATGTGAGAACAATGTACTTCATGCCCGCGCGCTTTGCGGTACGAACCCATTCCCTTGCATCGAATTTTTCAAGAGAAAATTTTTCTGTAAGCTTTCTGTATTCCGTCTTGTCAAGGTTTTCACGGTACATGACCCATTCGCCCTTACCGAGAAGCGAATAAAGTCCAAAATGTATAAACATACCGAATCCGAGGGATTCAAAGTCAGAAATTCTTTTAATTGGTGTTGGTATACTCATAAAAAAGCTCCTTTGCGATTTTTTTAATTATATCACAAAGGAGAATGTATGTCAAGAGGTTTACCTCTTATTTTCGAAAATTATGTAAACGAAACGTTGCCGTGAAGCACAACAAAGAAGACAAACAGACAGATAGCTACCACGGTAAGACCTATCACGGTAACGATCACACTGAATTTCAGGTGCTCACGCTTCTTTTCCTTTTGCAGATCTTCATCTGTGCCTTCGTTATTTTTCTTTGTCTGAGGCAGCATACGTGCAGCCTTAAGAACGTTTGAAACCGGCTTATAAAGCACAAGGACCAATGCAGCGTTCATTGTTGCCTTGGTAAGGTTGAACGGAAGCAAAAGTGTCGGGATCATTGCTACAACGTCAGCGGTAGTTCCTCCCATATACAGCGGAGTAATGAAGAGATTGAAAAGCAGCATAAATCCTGTAACCGAAAAAACTGCGGTTATAAGTGCTACAACTGCTCCCTTTATATTCTTCTTATACTTATATACCAAAGCACATACCGCAGAGAATATTGCGGACGAAGCGAAATTCATTATAAATCCGTAAGGACCTGTCGCGCTGACCGTAATAAACTCAATGAAAGCAACGATGAATGAAATAATTACGGAATAGATCGGACCAAGCACAAGACCTGCAATAGTTATTACCGTATCCTTGGCATCAAAGGTCAAAAACTGAACCTTGATCCAACCTGTTGCAGTCATAGCAGCATACGCAAGCGAACAAAAGATCGCAGCCATTACAAGATTTTTAAGTTTCTGCTCAGATTCCTGACGAGTTAATACTTTTTTAGGCATAAAAAAATCCCCTTTCATTTATGGGGGGAGAAAGAGCGGCACGTATACACCTATGCCGATAATTCATCTTTTCACATCCGGACTATACCGTCGGCACAGTAATTTCAACTGTTCGGCGCAAAAATGCGTTAGTGGGCTTTACCACCGGTATGGAATTACACCAATCCCCAAAGATAATTAAATTTAAATATATTCGGAAACAGGCTGCTGCCAAAGCAACAGCCTGCTCCCTATAGTTTAAGTCTATGACTTATCGGTTAACAATTAGTCAAGGATAGTGGAAACGACACCGGAACCAACTGTTCTACCACCCTCACGGATAGCAAAACGGAGACCTGTCTCGCAAGCAACGGGAGTGATGAGCTCAACAGTGATATCTACGTTATCACCGGGGCGGCACATCTCAACGCCTTCGGGAAGGTTGATTACGCCGGTTACGTCAGTTGTTCTGAAGTAGAACTGGGGTCTGTAGCCGGAAAGGAAGGGCTTCTTACGGCCGCCTTCTTTTTCGGTAAGGCAGTAGATCTGACCAACGAACTTTGCATGGGGATGAACGGAGCCAACCTTACAAAGAACCTGACCTCTTTCGATCTCGTCCTTAGCAACACCACGGAGAAGAGCACCGATGTTGTCACCAGCTTCAGCCTGGGGAAGAAGCTTGTGGAACATTTCGACACCTGTAACGGTTGTCTGCTTCTTTTCTTCGGTGAGACCAACGATCTCAACTACGTCACCAACCTTAACAGTACCTCTCTCAACTCTACCTGTAGCAACAGTACCACGGCCGGAGATGGAGAATACGTCCTCAACGGGCATAAGGAAGGGAAGGTCAGCCTGACGCTCGGGAGTAGGAATGTACTCGTCAACAGCTGCCATGAGCTCAAGGATAGGAGCGTACTCGGGAGCGCTGGGGTCTGTGCTAGCGGACTCAAGAGCGTCACGAGCGGAACCGCGGATAACGGGAATGTCATCGCCGGGGAAATCGTAGGAAGAAAGGAGATCACGGATTTCCATTTCAACGAGCTCGAGAAGCTCTTCGTCGTCAACGAGGTCGCACTTGTTCATGAATACAACGATTGCAGGAACGCCAACCTGACGAGCGAGAAGAACGTGCTCTCTTG
>JBGVKA010000272.1:0-5753 GCA_045129715.1 Eubacteriales bacterium
CTCATCAAGGCGTCGCGGTCTGCGGACAAAACTCCCTCAAGAGAGCCGAAGGTCTGAAGAAGCCTTTTCGATATCGGATTGGTATCCCTGACGGGAACCGTGTAATAAAGAAGCATTTCCAAAAGCTCGTAGGTATCGAAAACGATAGCTCCGAAGTCCGAGAGCTTTCGTCTCATTCTTTTTCTGTGCCCCTTGTGAACCTGCTCGTCCATAGCACCCTCCTTTTCATATTTTTGTAAACGAAGCGCGGCGGATAAACGATTGCTTACACGCCGCGCTCTATACCGACCATCAAAGACCGAAATTCAAGCATTTCGACTTCCGATTGTCGTTATCACCGTAACGGGCGGCACTTTTTGACAAACGTACCGTACCGTGTGAGATCAATACTTAAAAACGTAGTCCTTTGAGAGATTCTCCGGAATCTCGGGCATGAAGCCTTCGGGCTTCTTTACTCTTACCATATTGATCTTAACGCCCTGAGACGAGAACGCCGCCTCGTACTCGGTTACGACGTTATCCTTCATATATTCGGATGCGTGAAGGTCTCTGGTCATAGCGTCAAGCTCAAGTCCCATAGCCTCGATCTGCTCGAGAGAGAAATCGAAGAGTCCTACGTTATCGGTCTTGAAGGTGAGAGTGCCTCCGTCCTTAAGAAGATTGAAGTATACCGAAAGATATCTGCAATGAGTCAGTCTGCGCTTAGCGTATCCCTTCTTGGACCAGGGATCCGAGAAGTTAAGGAATATCGCATCAACGCTTTTCGGCTCGAAAAGCTTGGTAAGATTATCTGCGGTGTCGATTATAAACTTGAGGTTTTTACAGCTTCCGTCAGCCATAGCCTCACGCTTTGCACCCTCTGCGGCAAGAACCACGCAATCGGTAACTCTTTCCATAGCAAAATACGACACGTCGGGATTCTTCTTCGTCTTTCCTATAGCGAATCCGCCCTTGCCCGCTCCTATTTCAAGCCAAACCTTACCGCCCTCGCAAAACGCCTCACGGGAAGGTCTTTCTACAACGAACTCGGAGCAAGCGGCAAGCCTTTCTTCTCCGTGTTTTTTCTTTCTCATTCTCATAAAAAAGTTAATTCCTTATCTTGAAACCTGTGTTTTTGTAAACAAAAGTTGTCTTTTATTAGTTTTCCGTAGCTGAATTACCCTTGTTGAACTCAAGAAGCTCAAGTCCGGGGTTATCCTCAAGAACCCATCTTATCGCCCACTCACTCGTGAAGATAAGAAGGTTGTTGCCCCTGAAGTCCTGAACCCATTTCGTATCGTGGGAGAGCTTCAAGGTCTTGGGATCGAGTCCCTCGTTTGCTATCCATCTTATCTGCTGATAAGGAAGGCTTCCGCGTCTTAAGTCACAGCCGTACTCATTCTTAAGTCTGTATTCAAGAACCTCGAACTGAAGCACACCGACAACGCCGACGATAACTCGCTCAAGACCGGAGTTAGGCTCGAAGAATATCTGTATAGCACCCTCTTGTGCGATCTGGTTCATTCCCTTCGCGAACTGCTTTCTCTTCATCGAATCGACCTGCTCTACCATAGCGAAATGCTCGGGAGCGAAGGTGGGAATTCCCTCAAACGTTATCTTCTTTCCCTTCTCGCAAATAGTGTCTCCGATCGAGAAGATACCGGGATCGAACACGCCTATTATATCTCCTGCGTACGCCTCGTTGATGACCTCGCGCTCGGACGCCATCATCTGCTGAGGCTGAGAGAGTCTGAAGCTCTTTTTGCCCTGAACGTGATAGTATTCTCTGTCGCGCGAGAATTTACCGGAGCATATTCTCATAAACGCAATTCTGTCTCTGTGAGCCTTGTTCATATTCGCCTGGATCTTGAAGACGAACGCACTGAAGCCCTCGTCGAAGGGATCAACGTAATCCTCTCCTGCAAGACGGGGAAGGGGCGAGGTGGTCATTTTAAGGAAATGCTCAAGGAAGGGCTCGATTCCGAAGTTATTGAGCGCGGAGCCGAAGAATACGGGAGAGAGCTTACCGTGGCGAACCTTTTCAAGATCGAAATCAAAGCACGCGCCGTCAAGGAGCTCTATCTGCTCGCAAAGCTCGGTGCGAAGTCTCTCGCCGATGAGAGAATCGAGCTTCTCGGTGTCCGTGATATCGCAATCGATACCGTGTATCTTTTCTCTTCCTCTGTGTGAGTCTCCGAACGAAAGTATTGAACGCTTGTCTCTGTCGTAGACGCCCTTGAAGTTCTGACCGCATCCGATGGGCCAGTTCATAGGATAGGTTCCTATACCGAACTCGCTCTCAAGCTCGTCAAGAAGATCGAAGGGATCGCGCGCCTCACGGTCAAGCTTGTTTATGAAGGTGAAGATCGGGATATCACGCATAGCGCAGACCTTGAAGAGCTTTCTGGTCTGAGGCTCGATACCCTTTGCCGCGTCGATAACCATTACCGCACTATCCGCAGCCATAAGCGTACGGTAGGTGTCCTCGGAGAAATCCTGGTGTCCGGGGGTATCAAGAATATTAATGCAATATCCGTCGTATTCAAACTGAAGAACGGAGGAGGTTATCGAAATACCTCTCTGCTTCTCAAGGTCCATCCAGTCCGAAACGGCGTGCTTGTCCGACTGCTTACCCTTGACCGAGCCTGCAGACTGAATAGCACCTCCGTAGAGAAGGAACTTTTCCGTGAGGGTGGTCTTACCTGCGTCGGGGTGAGATATTATCGCAAACGTGCGGCGTCTTTTTATTTCACTGCTGAAATCCTGCATACAACTTGCCTTTCGTCTAAAAATCACAGTCTTTACCTATGAAAAGTGAAGACCTGAGCGTTATTTATTATATATTTTGCTAAAGCCGACAAATATTTTAACATATATTTTTAAGTTTGTCAATCTTTTTTCACTTTTAACGCAAAGAAGCCGGCTTTACGAAAAGAGCCCGAGGCATCGGTGGGTGCCCTCGGACTCTTAGTTAGTTTTTGATTTTTGCCTAAGGATCGCGCTCGCTTTTACAGTGAGCCGAAGCATTCAAGCATAGCAATAACGTTTTCGGGTGGAACGTCCTGCGGCAGTGCGTGCGTAGGAGCGAGGATATATCCGCCTCCCCTGCTCATAAGCTCTGCCGTCCTCTTTACTATCTCCCGTATCTGGTCGGGCGAGCATTTTACAAGATCGCGCTGAGTTGATATCGCGCCCCAGAAGGCAAGCTTATCTCCAAGCTCGCGCTTCAATTCCTCAAGATCGTATATTTCCGGCTGAACCGTCTGATAACAGTCAAGACCTATTTCCATAAGATCGCCAAGCACGTCGCGGATATCACCGCACGAATGCTGAATGATGAACTTTCCGCCCTTCTTTGCTCTCTCGTACATAGCCTTCATTCGAGGCTTGATAAATTCGCGCCAAAGAGGAGCACCCATTATCATACCTCTTTGCTGTCCCCAATCGTCACCGAAATAAATAGCGTCGAAGGGGTACTCGTTAAAGATGTCGATCACCTTCAGATTGAACTCAAGTATCTTATCGAGAAGCGCGTGAACGAAATCGGGATCGGTTATCATATAGACTAACGCGTCCTCCATTCCAACGTAGCTCCAGAGTCTTTCAAACATTGAAAAGCCTATACCTGCAAAGCAGAATCTGTCGCCCTTGGTCGCGATAAGTCTCTCGCAATCCTCTCTTATGCGCTTTTCATCAAGGAAAGGCGTCGGATACAAGGAAATATCGGGCTCGTCAATTATGGGATCATCCACTATTCCGATATCCTTATCGGCGCCCGTTCTGTTCCACGTTACACCGAAATCGTCCTTGAAATATCCGGGAGCGTCGTCTCTCTCGGTGGGATAAGCCCAATACTGCCAATAGTGAAGATAGCATCCGTATTTATCAATAAAGCTCTCGTCACCGACAAAGCCTGCCACCTTATCGTATTCCTGCGCGGTGAAATCAGCGTGATACGGTATTTTTTCGGTTTCCTTGTGTGAAAGAGCCGCTATAACCGTTTCTCTTTTGGTCATTTCCTTATCCTCCGTGCGATCAAAGAGTTTTAATAAGCGTCGGTTTTATATTAGTCCGAGCACCCTCTTGACATTGCCGCCAAGGATCATCTCGCGCTCACTGTCGGTGAGCGCGAGCTTGTTGAACCTATCAAGCTCGCCCGATGCATCCCACATCGGAAAATCCGTGGCGAAGAAAAATTTCTCCGCACCGTGCATATCTATGATCTCCCTTGCACGCTCGGTGCTGATGAACATAAGACTTGAGCAGGTGTCGAAATATACGTTTTCAAGCCCCTGATAAAGCCGTGCGTCGTCCCAAGTCCTGTAACCGCCGAAATGCGCGGCTATGAAGATCTGATCGGGGTATTTTTTCGCCATTCGAACGAGTCTTTCAGGCTTTGAATATTCGTATCTGTCGTCACCCGTGTGAAATAATATCGGCAATTTTCCTCTTGCCGCGCGATAGATCTTCTCGGCATTTTCACCGTCAATATTGAATTTCTGAAAATCGGGATGAAGCTTGATGCCGCGAAATCCGTTCTCGATTGCCCACTCAACCTCGGATACTACCTCGTCCTCGGACAGATCCTGATGAAGAGTTATAAAGCCTATAAATTCGGGGTGCTTATCCATCTCGCTCTTGATAAAGCTGTTTATTGAGCGCACCTGATGAGCCGTCGTCGCGACCGAATGAACTACGAAGCGCGATATTCCAGCGCGCCTTCCCTCCTCTATAAGTCTTTCGGGAGTTCCCGCAGGCATCTGCATTTCTATATCGTAAAAGACACCGATAGTCTCGGTTGCCTTTTTAGCTATTTTCTCGGGATAGATGTGCGCATGCGCATCTATTATTTCTACATTTTTCATTCTTCTATAACCTTAACAGCATCCACACTCGGATGAAATATATAATAACATAAAATCGCCGAACGCTTTGCATTTTTTATTTTGCAATGACGCGTTTTATGTAATAAAGTAAACTATTGTTCACAATCAGGACAATCAACAAAGCCCTCAGCTCCGCAATCGACACAAGGTCTCTTACCGTTAACGCAACCGCACGACATAGTTTTCGGACAAGAAGCATAGCCGGCGGTACAGTAAAAGCAATCAAACCAAGTCGCGGAAAAGGCACCGTAGCTTCCTCCGTCTCCTCCGCACTCTGCACATTTTTTTCGTCCCCAACCGGAGCATACGTCACATTCACGCTCTCCCGAACCGTCGCAGAGGGTGCAACCGGTTACGTTCTTACCTTCACACACGGAGCATTCTATAACTCCCTCGTCATAGCAGGTATCACAATCGTAAAGGAATCCTAAGGCGCGCTTAAGCACGCACGAGAAAAGAGAGAAAGCAGTTGCCAAAATCAGTAATACGACAACGAACAAATGAACGAGTCTTTTCATAACGACCTCCGAATTTCAAGCGAAATCATCTCCGCCTTAATTTAACTAATATTTTAGCACAACGAAAATTCTATGTCAAGCCGCGGCGCGTTTTAAGTGCCGAAAATTTTATCAAGGAACGCGAGGATCTCAACACCGAGAACACCGTCGCCGTTCTCATTCTTTTTATATACGTATTCGCAGTGCTTTCCGTTCATCACGCGGAGCGAAACGCTCTCCCCGTGTCCGAAATGGCAAAGCGTTTTGACCGTAAGCTTGGTTTGCTCGTACCGACCTACCATATCGTTATCCGAAACTATAAAGAGCATCGGCGAATATTTTTCCACGGTTCCGATGAAATAAAGCGGAGCCGTCTCGTCAACTATAACGC
>JBGVKA010000273.1:0-3409 GCA_045129715.1 Eubacteriales bacterium
GGGCAATCCCGATACTATCGGCTACTCGCTCTACTCCACCGATCTTTACGGTAAGAATCTTCGCAAGATCTCTCACGACGTATCCGCTATCGCAGAGTATAACGACGATTATATTTATATCTGTAAGACTCGCGGTGCTACCTTCCAGATAACGACGCCCGTCAACAGAAAGCTCACCACGACCGAGGTTATTCCCACCGATCTCGTATACTACGAGGCGTACAACAGAAAGACCGGCGAGTCTCAGGAGAACGTTCGTCTGGGCGAGCCCGTTACTCATTTCGTATCCTACAAGAGATCCTGGTGGCCCTTCAGCAAGTACATCACCAAACAGACCGAGGTTGAAGAGATCAACAAGATCTCGGATATCCATCCCAACCTTCGCGCTCATATTGCCGAGGTAGGTATGATCGAAAAGGAAGAGGCTCTTGAGGAGCAGATGAAGAAGGACGCAAAGAAGAACGCTAAGGCGGCAAAGAAGAGAGCCAAGGCAGAAAAGCGTCACGCAAAGCTCGAAAAGAAGCTCAACAAAAAGGCGAAAAAGGATCAGAAGCGTTTGAAGATAAGCGACGAAGAGCTTAACGGCGGTGCAAACGGCACCGGAGCTGACGGAGCGCAGGCTTAAGGCTTTCCGAGTCTCCTCGCCAAGAGGAGCTTAGCGATCGCACAACCCTGAATTTTTGTGAGCAATAAAGCAATAATACGTATAAGGGCTGTCGGATCCGGCAGCCCTTATTTAGAATAAACAGGTGTATTTATGAAAAAGATATACGGCAGTATCGAGGAGCTTGTCGGAAAAACTCCGCTCCTCGCATCAGAAAAGCTAAAGAGTGAGCTTTCGCTCGAGGCGGAGCTTTTTCTCAAGCTTGAATATCTCAATCCCACGGGAAGCGCGAAGGACAGAGCCGCACTCGGAATGATCCTCACTGCAGAAAAGGAAGGTGCTATTAAGCCGGGAGGCACGATAATAGAGCCCACCTCCGGAAACACGGGTATTGCTCTTGCGGCAATAGCCGCATCACGCGGATACAAGGCAATAATAGTAATGCCCTCCTCTATGTCGCGGGAAAGACAGCTATTTATCAAGGCTTACGGTGCAGAGGTCGTCCTCACCGATGCAAAAGGCGGCATGGCGGCGGCTATAGAAAAGGCAAGCGAGCTTCACCGTGAAACCCCTAACTCCTTTATTCCCTCACAGTTTGACAATCCTGCAAATAAAAACGCACATTTTTTGACTACGGGACCCGAGATATACGAGGCTCTTGACGGCAAGGTAGACGTTTTCGTATCCGCCGTTGGAACGGGAGGAACTATATCCGGTGTCGGAGAATATCTCAAGAGCATGAGTGCTTCAACGAGAGTCATCGCAGTTGAGCCTACCGAGTCTCCGCTTCTTTCGGGCGGAAGTGCCGCACCGCACAAAATACAAGGGATCGGCGCAAACTTTATCCCCGCGGTACTCACAAAAGGCATCTACGACGAGATCGTTACCGTTTCAGCCGAAGAGGCGTACGATACCGTACGGCTTGCCTCAAGGCTTTTAGGACTCGGTATAGGCATATCCTCTGGCGCGGCACTTCACGCCGCAATATCGGTTGCTAAGCGTCCTGAGATGAAGAACAAACGCATAGCGGTACTCTTACCCGACGGTATCGACAGATACCTCAGCACAGATCTTTTTGATTAAGCGGAGCTAAGTATGGGACTTGCACAAAACTTCGAAAAAGAAAAGCTTATCATAGGCTTCATATATAATACAGAGGAAAATTTTCAAAAGGCATTAAAAATTATGACCGAGAAATTCGGTGAGGTGGATTTTGAGACCGAGGAATTTTCGTTTACCGAGGAATTTTCAAGCTACTACGATGAGGAGCTCGGAGGCGAGGCAAAGCGAAGAATATTGAGCTTTGAGCGTCTCGTTGATCCGGCGATGCAGGCGGATATCAAGACCTTCACCAACTCAGTTGAAGCCGAATTCAGTATAGACGGAAACAGAAAGGTAAATCTCGATCCCGGATTTTTGAGCCACGGAAGGCTCCTTCTCGCAACGACGAAAAAGACCGGCTTCAGAATTCCGCTCAAGGACGGAATTTATACCGAGCTCACGCTTTTCTATGCTCGCGGAGCGTGGCAAAAGCTCCCCTGGACGTACAGAGACTATCAATCCGAGAGAGTTCAGGCATTTTTAACGACAGTCAGACGCCGTTATCTTGAGCAAAGAAAGGCTGAAGAGGCTCTTTAAAACGACTCACCTAACTACCGTAATTTTATTAATCTTAATATAAATCGAAAACGCGTAGACGAAGATATTTTTCGCTTCTACGCGTTTTTCTTTATTACTTTATTCTTGCACAATAACCTCGTCTATGGGTGTTCCGTCAACGTCAGGCATATCAAGATCAAATATTTTCGCAAGCGTTGCCACCATATCGACGGTCGGACGGCGCTTTACCTTGACGCCGCGCTTGAAATCGGGACCATACATTATCATACAGGGCTGAGGACCTTTATCGGGCAAATATCCGTGCGAGCCTCTTCCGGTTCTGTAATCGCTCAGGTCGTAAGAGGTATAATAAGAGCCAATCGCCTTGCCGCCGAAGGCTGTATAGCCGTCACTCTCAAGAACGAATTCAAAGCCACCTGCAAGACGCTCCTCATTATTTGCCTCCTCCTTGGTATATATACGCTCAAAGCCGTACATCATCGTTTTTGCATATTCGGAGAAGGTATCGTATATTCTGCGCTTCGTCTCGGTATCGTTTTCGTCAGTCATGAAGATCTGCACCGAGCCGCCTACCGACTTAGCGTACGCCTTGGCGTCAACGATGCTCTTACCGTCCTCGCCTACCGTGAGCAATCCCATTTCACGAAGCAAAACGTTCGGATGCGCCCAGCGCTTGATGTCCATCTGACCGTGATCGGAGGTAAGAATGATATCGGTATTCTCAAATTCTCCGTTTTCCTTCACGGCTCTCACTATCTTTTCTATCCAATAATAAGTGTAGTCAAGCTGCTCTGTTACGTAATCGTTGAATATTCCCTTTGAATGACGAAGACCGTCTATTCCCGCAGGATGAACTACGAGAAGATCGGGATTATATTTTTTGATAATATCTCTCGCACAGGAGAATACAAACTCATCCGCATAAGGATGCTTGCGTTGATGACCTTCTATATAATACAAATTAGGCTTTACGATGTCTTCTATGACCTCTTTTGAGGTTCCCATACGCGAAAGTGCATCAACAAGAGGATCGTTTTCGTTCTGAGACCAATACTCAGGGATATTGTAATCTATATTGGGATCGTTTGCAAGCACGGGCCAGAATACGTTTGCAACGATCTTTCCCTTTTCCTTAAACGCGTCTACAAGCGTTTTGACCTTTATATGCTTGCGCTCCCAGGTCCA
>JBGVKA010000274.1:0-2363 GCA_045129715.1 Eubacteriales bacterium
CGTCGAGAACGGTGTCACCGTTGTTCTCGAGATTCATACGTGCGAGCTTGATCTTGGTCATCCTTCCGATCTCATCGGGAGCAAACGACTCGTTGGGATTTGCAAACTCGTCACCGTTTTCGTAAGATCGCTTGACATAGCTGAAGATACGCTTGTTAAGGTCCGTATAGAAATCGTCCTCGACGAGAAGAGAGTTTTCGAAAACCTTCTTTCTGTGCTCGGCAAAGAGCAACAACAGACCGAGAACGACCTCCTCGCTCTTAGCTACCGCAGGTGCCTTGGCGTAATCGGGATTTACCTTGTCCTGATAACCGAGGACGGTCTGCTTCGCCTTTTGGGATTCTCCCTGGAGGTAGGCTCTTGCGTTTTTAGCCGAAATTCTGGAAACGTCAGCCTTGATGCTTTTTGCATCAACGTCAAGCTTCTTTGATAACATTTGAATGTAAATGTCTTTTTCTGCCTGAGAATAAACCGTGGAAATTTCATTTTCAAGTATCGACAGAACTTTTATCTTATCTTGAGGAAGATTGATATCGTACTTTGCTAAAACGTTTTCCATCTTATATTCAAACTCTATTTTCGCATCGTTCAAGACGTCCTTGAACTTATCACTGCCAAATGACTTTATGTATTCGTCGGGATCCTTTGAGCCCGGAACGGAAACGACTCTTACGTCAACTCCCGCATCGGTCAATATCTTAAGAGCCTTAGATGCCGCCTTCTGTCCCGCTTCGTCGGAGTCGTAGCAGATTATTACCTTTTTGGTATATCTGCCCATGAGTCTTGCCTGATCCGAGGTTATAGCCGTACCGAGCGTCGCGACCGCGTTCGTAAAGCCTGCGGAGTGAAGGGCGATAACGTCCATATATCCCTCGCAAAGGATCAAGGACTCCTGACACGCAAGTCTTGCAAAATTGAGAGCGTAAACGTGACGCGTCTTCTTGTAAACGGGCGTATCTGATGAGTTTTTATATTTAGGCTTGGTCTCGTTATCCATAGCTCTTCCGCCAAATGCGATAACGTTACCTGCAACGTCTATGATCGGGAACATTACTCTTCCGCGAAATGCATCGTAATACGATCCCTTCTCGGATTTTCCTGCGAGGAATCCGGCAACGAGCTCGTCCCTCGTATATCCGCGTCCCGTCATATAGTTTATAAGAGAATCATACGTATTTGGAGCGTATCCGAGTCCAAAATGCTTTATAGTAGCAAGCGAGAGTCCTCTCTTTTCGGTAAAATACGAGAGCGCGGACTTCGCATCGGGATTGTCGGACATCAAGGCTCTGTGGAAGAAGTTTGCCGCATCAACGTTCATTTTGAACATTCTGTCACGGTTGAATTTCTTTTCCTCGCGAACGTAATTGTTATCGGTATCGATAACGGTTATACCTGCACGCCTTGCGAGAAATTGGAGCGCATCGGGATAATCAAGATGCTCTATCTGTCTTATAAACGTCACGGCATCTCCACCCATACCGCATCCAAAGCAGTAAAAGCTCGAGGTCTTCGGATAAACCGTAAATGACGGACTTTTCTCACTATGGAAAGGACAAAGTCCTTTATACGTATCACTCGCGCGCTTCAAAGAAACGTAGCTTGAGATAAGCGGCTCGATATCGGTTCTTTGAAGTATTTCTTCAATTGTTTCCTTGCTTATCAAACGAAGGACCTCCTTTCCTCATATCAAATTTGATCGGCTTTGGATCTTTGATATAACAATATACGACAAGTATTTATAAAAACACTTTTATTATTCACGAAAATCGTACTTTTTATTTAAAAATTCTATTTTGCATCTTCCTGAGGTGATCTCCGAAAGCTTTTCGCACAGATCATCGTAGGATTCTGAGATAACGCTTCCGCAAATCTGAACGGATTCCGAGTAATCGGTATCCGAAACGAGAAAATCATATTCGGAAAGCGTAAAGCTTATCTTTTGATAGTCCGAGTAAGATACGGATATCAAACATTCGGTATAAGTATCGTATTTAATGATCTTAGCGGCGCGAAGAGCACCGAGAGCAGCTTCGGTATACGCGTGAACGAGACCGCCCGTTCCGAGCAAAATTCCGCCGAAATATCTCACTACGACTATCACGGTATCCGTAACACCGTTTTTTCTTATAACGTCAAGCACGGGCATCCCTGCGGTTCCCTGCGGCTCGCGGTCGTCCGTAAAGCGCGCGGTGGAATTTTCTCGAAGAACGTAAGCGTATACCCAATGTCTTGCATCGGGATATTTCTTTTTTACAGCCTGAATGAAATCCGTAGCCTCAGATTCATGGCTTACGGGCTTAGCGTAACCGATGAAGACTGATTTTCTATCCTCAAAACGATATTCGGCAAGCTCCTTGACTGTG
>JBGVKA010000275.1:0-6779 GCA_045129715.1 Eubacteriales bacterium
ACATTCTTGAGAACCTTGACAGAGAGCTCGTTCTCGGTGCTCTCGGTGGCAAGAACTTCAAGGAGTACTTCTTCGCTAATTGCAAGGACGAGAGAATTGCAGCTTGCGTTAAGAATCTTCTCGGCTAATTCGAAATAGACATATTTACTCAAACGAGCCCGTAAATGTAAACTTTGATTTTCAAAAAACGCATTTCAGGGCTCGTTTTGAATAAAAAAGGAGACTTTATGCAGTTACTTTATTGGTTTGAAAAAATAAGAAATCCCTTCCTTGATTTCGTTTTCTCGGCTATAACTCACCTTGGAGACGAGATAGCTCTTATGTTCATCGCAATAGTGATATTCTGGTGCTTCAACAAGCGTTCGGGATATTACGTGCTCGTATCCGGCTTCTTTGGGATCATAATAAATCAGTTCCTTAAGCTTGCCTGCAAGATTCCGAGACCTGAAAAGATAGACACGAGATTTACGATAGTTGAGTCGGCAAGAGAAGCCGCAACCGGCTACTCCTTCCCATCGGGACACACTCAGAATGCCGTTACCATATTCGGCTCCATCTGCCTTATGGCAAGGAAGACTTGGATGAAGATCACGGCTATCGTTATAGCTACCCTCGTTGGCGTGTCAAGAATGTATCTTGGCGTGCATACTCTTTGGGACGTCGTTGCGGCGGCAGGATGTGCTATCATAATCCTTCTCGTTCTTGAGGAGCTCTTCAAGAGTGACGAGAGATTTCACAAGGCTATGCCGTATATCTGTATAGCTCTTGCGCTTGGAAGCATAGGCTTCTTCCTCTACGCAGTAGTGTTCACACCTGCGAGCACCGATCCCAACGTTTTGTCCGCAAAGAGCAACGCGCTCACCCTTCTTGGATGCACCGCGGGAATCATACTCGTCTATCCTCTCGATAAGTACGTTATCAAGTTTGAAACCAAATCGACCTGGTACGGCAACGTTATAAAGGTAGTCGGCGGCTTTGCCGTAATTCTCGCTATAAGAGCACTTAAGGCACCTCTTGCCTCCGTGCTCGGAGATTACGAAAGACTCGTTCGCTATTTCCTTATCATCGCATTCGGCGGTGCAGGTTGGCCCTGTACGTTCAAGTACGTCAATATGCTCAAGATAAAGGCACTTGACGACCTTAGCGAGAAGATCAGGGGCGTTTTCGTGAAAAAAGAGAAGCCCGAGCCCGAGCCCGTAGTCCCCGAAGCTCCTAAAAAGCTCAGCTTCAAGGATAACAACAACATAGCTAAGATGAACGCGAAGAGAAAATGATTTTTTGACTTCGTGAAGCAATATTAAACTCGTACAAGAATAGCGGAGAAGCCGAAAAAACGGCGTCTCCGCCTCTTTTATTTTCCGCGCGCGGAGGCACCGCGCAAAAAAAGTCGCGTAAAAAATTTTAAAATCTCTTTACTTTTCGCGCAAAGTGTGATATATTATTATAAGTATTTTTATATTTGAAAGGCAAAGTTTGATTTTATGAAATGTCCTGCGTGCAGTTTTGCAGACTCCAGAGTTCTTGATTCGCGCCCGGTTGACGACGGCGGAAGCATAAAGCGTCGTCGCGAGTGTCCGAGCTGCGGAAAGAGATTTACCACATACGAGGTCGTTGATACCGTTCCGATCACCGTAGTTAAGCGTAGCGGTAAGCACGAGTTCTTCGATAAGCATAAGCTTATGCTTGGTATCGAGAGAGCGTGCCAGAAGCGTCCCGTAAATCCCGAGGAGATTGCAGACGCGGTTGAAAACGATCTTCAGAATTCCATAGCAACCGAGATAACGAGCCAGGATATAGGAGAGCTCGTTCTTTCCAAGCTTCGCGAGGTGGACATCGTATCGTATATCAGATTTGCCAGCGTATACCGCGAGTTCAGAGATATCGATTCGTTTATGGAGGAGATAAAGAGACTCGGCGTGAAGAAGAGAAGATCCCCGGCAAAAACGTCGGGCGGAGGTGCCGATGATTAAGAGCATGACCGCGTTCGGCAGAGCTAAGCTTGAGACCGAGGCGCGTGATATAACTATAGAAATGAAGAGCGTTAACTCAAGATTCTTCGATTGCACGGTAAAGCTTCCTCGCTCGCTTTCGTACCTTGAGGAAAAGATAAAGGCTCACGTGCAGAAGAACGCTATCTCGAGAGGAAAAATAGACGTTTACGTGACGGTTGAGAATCACGGCTCCGACGTAGGAGAGATAACCGTTGACGAGGCGTTTGCCAAAAAGTACGTTGAAGCACTTAGACTTCTTGCGGATAAGTTCGCGCTCAAGGACGATATAAGCGTTATGAGCGTAGCGAGAAATCCCGACGTCTTTACCTACGTTAAGCCGGAGGCTGACGCTGAGGAGGAATGGCTTGAGATATCGGGCGTTCTTGACGGTGCGATAGCAAGCCACAGAGCAATGCGCGAGGCAGAGGGCAAGAAGGCAGAGGACGATATAAAGGCGAAGATCGAGCGTATCCGCTCGCTTTCCGACGAGGTAGAGGCTATTTCAAAGGCAGATACCGTGGGATATCGCGATAAGCTTGAGGAAAGACTTCGCAAGATCCTTCAGGATAACAGCATCGCAGTTGATGAGAACAGGCTTCTCACCGAGTGTGCGGTCTGGGCGGATAAGATAGCGATCGACGAGGAGCTCGTAAGACTCCGCTCTCATTTCGGAGCGTTCTACGAGATCGCTTCGCTCCCCGAGCCATCGGGCAGAAAGCTTGATTTCCTCATCCAAGAGCTTAACCGCGAGACTAATACGATAGGCTCCAAGGCAAATAACGCTAAGATCGCAAGGCTCGTCGTTGATATGAAGGGCGAGATCGAGAAGATCCGCGAGCAGATCCAGAACGTTGAATAACGATTCTGAAAAGAGGATAATATGAAATTTGTAAACATTGGATTTGGAAATATGGTTTCGGCGAGCAGAATAATCGCGATCGCGAGCCCCGATTCCGCACCTATAAAGCGACTCGTTCAGGACGCTAAGGAGGAAAACAGAGTTATCGACGTTTCCTGCGGCAGAAGAACGAGAGCGGTAATAATAACCGATTCGGATCACGTCGTGCTTTCCGCAATTCAGGCGGAAACGATCGCAAACAGATTTGCAAACGATATTGCTGACGATTCCGATGACGAGGCAGAGGCTGACGAGGAATAGTCGCAGTGCCCCGATATGCACCGAGCGTAATGCTCCGTGCGAAATTGACTATGAGAAAAAATGAAATGGAGATATAAGAAATGATTTACCCTACTATTGATGAACTTACCCACGGAGATTTTAACCGCTACGAGCTCGTTATCGGCGTTGCTAAGTGCGCGAGAATCGTTACCGATGAGTACGTTGCTATGAGAGCAAAGGCTCAGAAGATGATCGACAACAGAGAGACCGAGAAGTCTCTTGCATCTCTTATCGATCCCGAGTACAAGGATCAGAAGGCTGTTAAGATAGCTATTTCCAAGCTTATCGGTGGCAGATTTGAAATGGTTCGCCCCGAGGCAGACGCAGAGTAATAACTCTAAAAATCAAAATATTGAAGGAAATACGGAATGCTTTGTGAGGTATACCTCTTAGACGTGCCGTATCATTTGGATCGCACCTTTGACTACGAGTGTGGCGAGGACGTTGCGGTCGGAGCTATTGTAAGGGTTCCCTTCGGTAAGATAGACAAGCTGCGGTACGGCGTGGTCGTTAAGCTTAAGGACGAAGCCCCCACAGGAAAAATCAAGCCCGTGCATTCGTCACTGGATGGGCGTCTACGCCTGACCGAAGAAATGTGCGGGCTATGTCTTTTTTTGAAAGAATACACTCTTTGCACCTTTGGTGAGGCGGTAAGATGTATCCTTCCTCCGGGTGCGCTTTCCGAGAAGCTCAACGAGAGCTTTAAGCGAGAGATCTCGCTTGCGGTGGATAAGGAAGCCGCCGCGGCACTGCTCACGCTTACGGGCAGAAGCGGTATAAGAAGCGAAGGGCAGAGAGAAATACTCAAGGCACTTATAAGTGTCGGCTCTATGGATCAGGCACTCGTGAAGGAGCTTCCGGGTGTCAGTGCGGCTAACGTTACCGCACTCAAGGAGAAGGGACTTATAAGGATCACCGAGAGTGAAAATATCAGAAATCCATACGCCTCGTACGTTACGGACGAGGTGCGTGAGCCGATAATTCTGAGCTCTGCGCAAAACAGAGCGTACGGAACGATAACCGAGCTTTATAATGAGGATAAGGCGCGTTGCGCTCTTCTTCACGGAGTTACCGGCTCGGGAAAAACCAAGATAATATTAAAAGCGATAGATAGATGCATCGAGGACGGGAAAAGCGTTATAATGATGGTCCCCGAGATATCTCTCACACCGCAGACCGTCGGTATCTTCTGCAGAAGATACGGCGAACGCGTTGCGGTAATACATTCCTCGCTTTCTCAGGGCGAGAGAATGGACGCTTGGAAAAGAATAAGACGCGGAGACGTCGATCTCGTTATAGGAACTCGCTCGGCGGTGTTCGCCCCCCTTTCAAATATCGGAATGATCGTTATTGACGAGGAGCACGAGCACACCTATAAATCCGAAAGCGATCCTAAGTATCACGCGCGCGACGTTGCATCGTATATATGCGGCAGGAATAAAGCTCTTCTGTTACTTGCATCGGCAACTCCGTCACTTGAAAGCTATTATAAGGCTACGAAGGGAATATACACCCTCGTTCCCCTTAAGGAGAGGTTCGGAGGCGTAAGGCTTCCCGATGCCCTTATAGTTGATATGCGAGAGGAGCTCAGGCTCGGAAATACTACGCCCCTCAGCGAAAGACTCGTCAAGTCGTTGGAGCAGGTAGGCGAAAGAAATGAGCAGGCTATACTCTTCCTCAACAGGCGCGGATATAACAGTCAGGTCAGCTGTAAGTCCTGCGGAGACGTTATAAGCTGTCCCAGGTGCTCGGTATCCCTTACCTATCATACGGGTGTCGGCGGAGGAAAAATGCTTTGTCATCTTTGCGGATATACCTCTCCAGTCGCAAGAGTATGCGAGAGCTGTGGCTCTGATAACCTATCGTTCTTAGGCTACGGAACTCAGAAGGTAGAGGCGGAGCTTTCGAAATATTTACCCAATATGCCCGTTATGAGAATGGATGCGGACACCACCTCGGGAAAGCTTGCATACGATAGAATGCTTGAGGATTTCAGAGGCGGAAGGGCAGACGTTTTGCTCGGCACGCAGATGGTTGCAAAGGGGCACGATTTCCCGAGAGTCACGCTCGTCGGCGTGGTCTTGGCGGATACCTCGCTCTTCGTGAGCGATTTCAGAGCCTCCGAGAAGACATTCTCGCTTCTTACTCAGGTAATAGGCCGTGCAGGAAGAAGCAAGGATTCGGGCGTTGCGGTCATACAGACCTACGCTCCGAAAAACGAAATAATAAGACTCGCCTGTCTGCAGGATTACGAAAAATTCTACGAGGGCGAGATAGAGCTCAGAAAAGAGCTTAAATATCCGCCCTTCTGCGATATCGTTACCCTTACGGTGACCGCAGAGGACGAGGGCGTTGCCTTAAGGGAGGCGGCAGGGCTTCACGAGGCTTTGGTAACGAGGCTTAAGGGCTTGAGTGAGACTGACGAAAAGCCGTTTATCGTCTTTGGACCCTTCGAGGCAGGCGTTTATAAAATAAATGAAAAATACAGAATGAGGATCGTGGTCAAGTGCAGGCTTGACAGAGCGGCGAGAGGGATGTTCTCATCCATCTTGGCGGAGGTAGGAAAAAAGTCGAGAGAGAGCAGCGTTTCTATCGACTTCAACCCTATGACCGTATAAATTCTCAGAAACGAGGAGAAAAAATGGCAAAGCTTAATATTGTTAAATTCGGAGACGAGACCTTGAGAAAGGTCTGCCGTCCCGTAGACGAGATAACTCCCAAGGTAGTAAGACTTCTTGACGATATGATAGAAACGATGAGAGCGGCTAACGGATGCGGTCTTGCCGCGCCCCAGGTCGGAGTTCTCAGAAGAATAGCGGTTATCGAGGTTGAGGATGGCAAGGTCTACGAGCTCATCAACCCCAAGATCATCGCATATTCCGGAGAGCAGAAGGAGGTCGAGGGCTGTCTTTCGAATCCAGGAAGATGGGGAGTGACGAAGCGTCCTATGGCGGTAACCGTCAGAGCTATGAACAGAAACGGCGAAACCTACGATCTTACAGGTAAGGAGCTTCTTGCAAGAGCGATCTGTCACGAGTGCGACCACCTTGACGGAAAGCTTTATACCGATATACAGATAGAAGAGGTCGATCCCGAGTGATCGCGTCTACCCTTTAATCACGTTCGTTGAGGTAAAATATGAAAATAATGTTTATGGGAACGCCCGAAATATCCGCTATATGCCTTAAAAAGCTTATAGAGGACGGGCATGATATAAAGGCGGTCGTAACCCGCGAGGATAAGCCGAGAGGAAGAGGAAACGTTATGACTCCCACACCCACGAAGGTAGTGGCTCTCGAAAGCTCGATCCCCGTGTACGAGCCTAAAACACTTAAGGACGAGGCGTTTCAGTCGGTTCTTGACGAGATCGCACCTGAGCTTATCGTCGTAGTTGCATTTGGAAAGATCCTTCCCAAAAGCGTGCTTGAATATCCAAAGCACGGATGCATAAATCTTCACGTATCGCTTCTTCCGAAATACAGAGGCGCGGCTCCTATGCAGAGAGCCATAATGAACGGAGAGCGCGAGACGGGTGTTACCGTAATGCATATGAACGAGGGACTTGATACGGGTGATATCATTTCCACCGAGGTCTTCCCGATAGGTCC
>JBGVKA010000276.1:0-2012 GCA_045129715.1 Eubacteriales bacterium
AAAAAGCCGTTTTTGCGTAGCAGAAAGGGCTAGAAAAAGCAAAAACGGCTAAAAAAAGATATATAACTCAGTTGGGGTGGTAGAGGCCGCAAGTTCAAGTCTTGTCACTCAGACCAAATAAGCACGGTTATTTTGATAGAATAACCGTGCTTATTTTTTTCTTTTGCATAGGAAAATGCGTAATTACGCCCCGCCGTTTGGTTGAGATAAAGAAAATCCAAAGATACAATAGGCGGGAGGATGGGTGCGGGCTCTGCCCGCTTTTTTACAGAATTAATCTTTCCATACAAAATGGTAGTTGATTGATTCTCCGCCGTCCACAAGTATATTCTGTCCAGTGCAGAAGGTGTTCGTCACCGTGAGAAAATATGCCCACTGAGCAATTTCTTCGGGGGTTGCCCATTTTTTCAGAGGCGTTTCATTCATGATCTGCGCCCAAAGGGCAGGATCATTCATTACGCATTCGTTCAAGGGAGTCAAAACCCCGCCGGGATCAAGGCTGTTGCATGTTGCTCCAAATGGAGCAATACGCATTGCCACGTTTTTCGTATATGACAAAACGCCTCCTTTGCTTGCACAGTATTCAGGAAATTCCGCTCCCGTATGGCCGCTTGCCGAGCCGATGTTCAAAATCGACTTGATTCGGGGTTGAACACCATATTTTTCAGTGATGTATATAAGTGCTTTCAAATTGATGTCAATATCCGCTTCGTTTTGTGTCCCCGCATTATTGATCAATATTTCCACATTCTCTACTTCAGGCAAAGTGTCCTTATCGCGCACATCGCATTCATAGTGTGTGTACTGAGTATGCTCAATGCTTTTAGCCTGACGGTCAATACCGATAACCGGACAACCTTCCTTTAAGAAATGCTCCGCTATTGCTTTTCCTATCCCTTGTGATGTACCTGTAATCAAAACCTTCATTTTTGTTTTTCCTTCTTTATATAATCAAAATATTCCTTGCCGATCTCCTCAGTCTGCCATTTTTTCGTTATGCGATATCCGATAGGAGAGAACACGATCTCCATGATGAGTTCCGCTACTGCTCCTGTGACCGCACACATTGCGCATTGAAGAACTGTCCAGCAAAAGCCATTCCAGAAGATTGGAGCGAAGAAAACGAATACGATAATCGAGAAGATAAAATTATCGAGGAATTGACCAAAAAAAGTGGATACATAGGTTCTCATTGCGTAGGCGAGCTTGCCGTCAGGACGTTTGTGAAAGCATTTACCGATCGTATAATTCAAAAGATTATTAATGACTGCAGATGCCAAAAAAGCGATCGTGCTACCCAAAAGCACGAACCAAGTTCCTCCGAAAATATCATCAAATGCCGAGTAATCGTTCGCTGTTGAAGGAATCATGCTTGCAACGAAGAAAATAAGACACGTAAGTAAATTAATGGTTGCCGCATGGATGGAAATAATCGTCGATGCCTTGGGACCAAAGTGCTTGGTTATAATATCCATACACATAAAGGATAGCCAAGAAATAAGTATACCTCCGTCAAGTGCGATCCAATCGAGCTGAAGAAGCGTTTTGTTGGCAAGCAGATTCATACATACGACGCTAACGGCAAACAACGTTACCACGGTGGCGGGTATGGACCTAAGCAATATTTTGGTTTCAGTATATAATTTTCGCATATCTATATCTCCACTCAGAGCGTGTCGTAGTCCTTTTTTGTATGAGGTCTACCGGCAATAGCCATTTTCTATACAAAATTAATATACCACAAAAACGGTGCCTTTTCAATACGGTTGTGTGAATAAATCCGCCTTTTCACTGAGCAGGTTTTTAGCCTGCTCGCTTTTTATTGCATAGAAAATTGCGTAATTATGCCACGCCGTTTGGTTGAGTTAAAGAAGATCCAAAGATACAATAGGCGGGAGGATGGGTGCGGGCACTGCCCGCTTTTTATATCGGCGGTGTCGTATGCTCTGCGCAACAACCTTTGATGTGTTGCTTTGCAATTCTATAACAGCACAGAGT
Organism: Eubacteriales bacterium; assembly: GCA_045129715.1. GTDB lineage: Bacteria > Bacillota > Clostridia > Oscillospirales > CAG-272 > UBA1740. The sequence continues at coordinate 1,999 of JBGVKA010000276.1, forward strand.
AACAGCTTGTATTT
>JBGVKA010000277.1:0-5086 GCA_045129715.1 Eubacteriales bacterium
CGTCCTTGGGATCAACACCGTGTGAGAGCATATAAACGCCGATCGTTCTGTAAAGAGCACCCGTATCAACGTATATGATTTCAAGTCTCTTTGCCACCTCTTTTGCGAGGCTTGATTTACCGGCTCCGCCGGGGCCGTCAATAGCAATTCTGATCATTGTTATCTCCTAAAATTAAAATTCTGCCGCGCTTTTTCCTGCGATATATCCGGTTGAGTAGGCAATCTGCAAATTAAAACCGCCGGTATAAGCGTCAACGTCGATAATCTCTCCGGCAAAGTAAACGCCGGGGATTATCTTGGATTCCATAGTCTTCGGATTGATTTCCTTCACGTTAACTCCGCCCGAGGTTATGATAGCCTCTTCAACGGGGCGAAGTCTTGAAAGAGGTATTCTCAGATCCTTAAGAGTAGTGAGGATCAAGCGTCTTTCATCCTTGGTGATTGAGTTCACCTTTTTCCTCTCGTCGATTCCGACGGCAGAAACGAAGGGCTCTATCATCTTCGACGGCAAGAGCGCGGAAAGTGAGTTTATAAAATCCTTGTTTGCGTTTTCCTTGAAATCCGAAAGAAGTCTCGCATCGAGCGTTTTTTCGTCAAGCGCAGGCTTGAGGTCTATCGAAAGCGTGAGCTCGGAAACGTCAAGGTCCTTTATATGAGCGGATGCGGAAAGTATCATAGGTCCCGTTACTCCGAAATGAGTGAACATCATCTCTCCGAAATCCGTATAGATAGCCTTTCCGTTCTTATCGAGTATCTTTATAGCAACGTTTTTGAGCGAGAGTCCCATCATTGCGGCGCAGAGCGGTGAGGGGGATTCTATCGGAATAAGCGAGGGCTTTATTTCCGTCACCGTGTGTCCGAGTCTTGATGCGATACGGTATCCCGATCCGTCGGAGCCCGTGAGCGGATAAGATCTTCCGCCCGTAGCTATTATAACGGAGTCGAATTCGTAGCCGTTCTTTGCTTTTACGGTAAGCGTTCCGTCGTCGTTTGGGATGACCGCGGTCACGTTTTCGTATACTATATCTGCCGCGCTTGCGTATTTTCGCATTGCATCAACTATCGTTTTTGCGCTGTCGTCCTCGGGGAAAACACGGTTTCCGCGCTCAACCTTTAAACGAACGCCGAGTGATTCGAAGAATTCGAATGCATTTTCGGGAGAAAAAGCGTAGAGTGCCGTATACAAAAATCTCGGATTTCGCGTAACGTTTTCCATAAACTCGTTTACCGAGCACATGTTCGTAACGTTACATCTGCCCTTGCCGGTGATGGCAAGCTTCTTGCCGAGTCTGTCCGTATGCTCGAATATCGTGACCTTTGCACCGAGCTCGGTGGCAGTGCCTGCCGCCATCATACCGGCGGGGCCGCCTCCGATCACGGCTATCCTTTTATTATAATCCATATTCTCGATCATTTTTTCGCGTAAACGTGATATTCGTCCCAGATCTTCTCAAGTCTGTCGAATCTATCGCGTATAAGCCCCTCTCTTCTGGAGGTTATCTCAACTATAATAGCGTTGATAATGCTTATAGGCGCAACGAGAGAGTCCATAAACGAAACCATATCACTCTGCGCGGTAAGAAGATAGTTTGCATGCTCCGCAAGAGGAGAGGTGAAGGAATCGGTAAAGCCGATTACCTCTGCCTTGTTCTGCTTTGCAAACTTTACCGCGTTGATCATCTTTGAGGAATAACGGGGGAATGAGAATGCGATAAGCAGATCGTGCTCTCCGATAGAGAACATCTGCTCGAATACCTCCGCGGTGGATTTGGGTGCAACGAGAGTTACGTTGTCGAAAATAAGGGAAAGGTTATACTTGAGTATCATCGCGAGAGCCTCTGAGCTTCTCGCACCCATAACGTAGATGCGCTTTGCCTTCAAAATGGCATCGCATGCGCTATGGAAGGCTGTTTTGTTAAGCTTGTCAAAGGTGGTTCTGATCTTAGCAATATCGGAATTCGATACGTTTTCAAGAATATCACCGTGACCTATTCTTTGCTTGGTTATTTCTATTCTTTGGTTGGGGGTGAGCTTTGCGCGGACGAGCTCCTGGATAGCCTTCTGGAAGTTGGCGTATCCGTCATATCCAAGCTCGTTTGCAAATCTTACTACCGTAGATTCGGAAACACCGACGAATCTGCCGAGCTTTGCAGCAGTCATATAAGCAACCTTATCGTATTCATTTACTATGGCGTTTGAGATCTTCTTCTGTCCCTTAGAGAACGTCGGATAGTAGTCAATTATCTTTTCGGATATATCCTGTGGCATTTCGCACCTCTGTAGTTAAATTAAAGCTTTGCAAGTGCACTGTCTATTCTTGCAAGAGATTCGTCTTTTCCGATAACCTCCATGATCTCGGTAGCTCCTCCGGGAGTTGCGGACATACCGGAAACCGCGATACGAACGCACCACATTATCGCACCGACCTTCATACCGAGCTGCTCGGTGAGAGGCATAAGAGCGGAGAAGAGAGTATCGTTGTCGAAGGAATCAACACCGGAAAGGATATCCTTAGCCGCGCCAAGAACGGTCTTAACTACCTCAAGATCAGAGATCTTGTTCTTCTTATTAAGGAAGAGATCCTTCTCGTATTCGGGAAGAGTGATGAAGAAGGACATCTTTTCGTCAAGCTCGGAGAACTTCGAAACTCTCGTCTTAAGAAGAGAGAGCATCTTCTCCTTGTTTACGCTTCCGGGAATATCGGTCTTGATGAATTTGTTTGCCATTTCGGTAAAAACGGCGTCGTCGAGCTTGTGGATGTATTCACCGTTGAACCAAAGGAGCTTCTCAAAGTCGAACACTGCGGGGGACTTGGAAACACCGTCGATGGTAAAGAGCTTCTTGAGCTCGTCCAAGGAGAAGAACTCGGTCTCGGACTGCTTGGGGCACCATCCGAGAAGCGCGATGTAGTTGATTATAGCCTCGGGAAGATATCCGTCGTCAACGAGGTCCTGGAAGGATACCGCGCCGTGACGCTTCGAAAGCTTGGAAACGGAGCCGTCAGCGTTCTTACCCATCATAAGAGGGAGATGAACGTAGGTAGGACGTGCCCAGCCGAACGCATCGTAGAGAAGAACATACTTAGGAGTAGAGGTGAGATATTCCGAGCCTCTCACTACGTGAGTAACGCCCATAAGATAGTCGTCGATAACGTGGCAGAAGTTATAGGTTGGGTATCCGTCAGCCTTCATAAGGATCTGATCCTGAAGCTCGGAATTGTTCATGGAGATCTCTCCGAAAACGGAGTCAACGTAAGAGGTGGTACCCTCAAGAGGCATCTTCTGTCTGATAACGAAGGGAACGCCTGCCTTGAGATTTGCCTCTACCTCTTCCTTGGAAAGATTTCTGCAGTGTCTGTCGTAACCGCCGGTAGCATCCTCAGCGTGAAGCTCTTCAAGTCTTTCCTTAGTGCAGAAGCAGTAATAGGCGTAGCCCATATCAACGAGCTTCTTAGCGTATTCCATATAGATCTCCTTGCGCTCGCTTTGAACGTAAGGACCGTGGTCACCGCCAACGTCGGGACCCTCGTCGTATCTCAAGCCGGTGATAGCGAGAGTCGACTTAATGATATCGGTCGCACCTTCAACCAATCTCTCGCGGTCGGTATCCTCGATTCTGAGAATGAAGGTACCCTCATCGTGCTTTGCGATGAGATAAGAATAAAGCGCGGTTCTGAGATTTCCTATATGCATATATCCCGTAGGACTCGGTGCAAATCTTGTAACTGTCATGTTTTTTTCCTCTTTTCAAGTTGATATTTTTAAAACCAAATTTTATTTTAACATAAAAATATATATTAGTCAATCCCGATTTGCAATATTTTTGACGGATTTTTGCATCATCCTGCATTTTTTAGGCGTTTTTGCCTTAAAAAACTTTCTCCTACGCCTTTTTTGAAGACTTTTATGTCATAATCGTTGAAAATTCTCCCGTCAAAAAAACGGTCCGTTGACGTGTTGCGGGAAAATCTGTCCTGCGGAGTTGGTAAAATTGATTGACTTATTCATAAAAAGAGTGTATAATAACATAAAAAACGACTCTACGAAGGGAGATAAAATGTTCAAAAGCACGTTTGCAAAATATCTGACAGCTTTTGTTGTTATCCTTCTTATCAGTTTTGTTATACTATCGAGCATCGTGACTACTACGGTAAGAGAATACGTTACCTCTGCAAAGGAGGTATCGGTAGTGAATGCTGCAACCGTTTTAGCAGAGGAGATGGAGCACGTTCCTACGGATGATTTCGAAGGGTATATCTTGAATCAGTATAATCAGGATATTCCGGGAATATTGAAAACCGTTGGTATCATAAGCAAATACGAGGAAATAAAGGTCATGCTTACCGACGAAGAAGGTAAGGTGCTTTTAACCACTATGTTTACGAACGTTGTGGACGGATATGAAAAGCCGTTGATATGGGCGGAAAATTCGAGCCGCGACCTCGGTAAATTTGATTTTGACGTGTTTGACAGGAAAAGTGACGGAGCGGGCGAATATTTTCTTTACCAGGGCGTTATCGAAACCCTCGGTAACGGTGAGTATCAGATATGCGCAAGAAAGATAACTCACGGTGAAAAGATCATCGGATACTCCGTATCCCTGATCTCCTTGGAAAAGGAAGACGTTATGCTTTCCGTCGTAAGAAAAACCATAATCAACAGCTCGTTTTGGGTAATGCTTGCGGCAGTGATGGGACTGTACCTTATCACCGAGCGCGTGATAAATCCCTTGAAAAACATCTCCAAGGCAACGAAAAAATTTGCAAAGGGTGATTTCAGCACCAGAGTAACGATATACGGGCGGGACGAAATAGCCGAGCTCGGAGAATCCTTCAACCAAATGGCTGAATCTCTCGATAACCTTGAAAAAATGCGTAATTCGTTCCTTGCTAACGTTTCTCACGACCTGAGAACTCCCATGACCACGATCTCGGGCTTTATTGACGGAATAACCTCGGGAGCAATTCCTCCGGAAAAGCACAATTACTATCTTGGTATCATATCCGACGAGGTGCATAGACTTTCAAGACTCGTAAGCGACCTTCTTGACGTTTCGAGGCTTGAGTCGGGAGAGCGCAAATTCACGT